>JAICEG010000086.1 GCA_025924295.1 Vicinamibacteria bacterium | reverse complement strand
GCGCTGCTCTTTGCGGTACCTCCGTTCTATCTGTTCGTTCGAAACATCTCGTGAGACGACTTGCGATTCTCGGCTCGACCGGTTCGATCGGTCAGAGCGCGCTGGCCGTGGTCGACGCCCACCCCTCGCGGCTGGCCGTCGTTGCACTCGCGGCCGGCGACAACGCCGATCTGCTCGCCGACCAGATAAGGCGCTATCGACCGCGCGTTGCGGCCATGGCCACCTCCGATGCCGTCGATCGCCTGAGAGCAGCTGCGGGCGCCGACTGTCCGGTCACACTTGCAGGCGGTGCCGAAGGCCTGATGGCGGTGGCGACCTGCCCCGAGGCCGACGTCGTGATCTGCGCCTCGGCTGGAACGGCTGCCCTCGAGGCGGTACTCGCAGCGATTGAAGCCGGGAAGCGGATTGCCATTGCCAACAAGGAAATCCTGGTGATGGCAGGTGCGCTCGTGACGGAAGCTGCTCGCCGGCGCGGCGTCTCGATTCTCCCAATCGACAGCGAGCACAACGCCGTGCATCAGTGCCTGCACGGTCGCGCACGAACGGAGCTTCGCAGGCTCATCCTCACCGCATCGGGCGGGCCGTTTCGCGGCTTCACTCAGGAAGATCTCGAACGCGTCACGCCCGCTCAGGCGCTCAGGCATCCGACCTGGAAGATGGGCCGCAAGATCACGATCGATTCGGCCACCTTGATGAACAAGGGACTGGAGGTCATCGAGGCGCACTGGCTTTTCGATGTGTCGGCCGACCAGATCGATGTCGTCATCCACCCGCAGTCGATCGTGCACTCGCTGGTGGAGTTGGGCGACGGGTCGGTGATCGCGCAGCTCGGGGTCACCGACATGCGTCTCCCGATTCAGTACGCCTGCTCGTACCCGGAACGCTGGGATGCGTTCTTGCCGTCGCTCGACCTGACGCGGGCGGGTGCGCTGGAGTTCTTCCCCCCGGCCTACGAGCGATTTCCCTGTCTGAGGCTGGCGTACACCGCGCTCCGAACCGGCGGAACCCTTCCTGTTGTCCTCAACGCCGCGAACGAAGTGGCGGTCGACGCGTTTCTCGACGGCAAGCTCGGCTTTACGTCGATTCCCGCCGTAATCGACCGCACAATGAACGGACATACGATCGAGAACGTCGAATCTGCTGAAATCGTGCGACGAGTCGATGCCTGGGCGCGCCGGTACGCCCGCGAACGAGCCGGCGAGTTAGAATTGACGATCTGAGGTTTGCCGCCCGTTGACGACGCTCATAGCCTTTCTCTTCGTTCTCGGCGTCCTGATCTTCGTGCACGAGCTGGGGCATTTCCTGGCCGCGCGGCGGCACGGCGTCCGAGTGCTCACGTTCTCTCTCGGATTCGGCCCCAAGATCCTCAAGGTCACACGCGGCGACACCGAGTACTGCATCAGTGCGATCCCGCTGGGCGGCTACGTCAAGATGGCGGGTGAGAGCCCCGAAGATCCGCGCCAGGGCAAGCCCGACGAGTTCCTGTCCAAGACCAAGTGGCAACGCTTTCAGATCCTGTTCGCTGGCCCGGCGATGAACATCCTGCTGGCCGTCGTCGTGCTGGCGTTCGTGTTGGCGCAGCAAGGCGTGCGGATTCCCGTTTACATGGACGAGCCCGCGGTGATCGGGTCCGTGATGTCGGGGTCACCGGCGGAAAGCGCGGGCTTGATGAACGGGGATCGGATCACCTCGGTGGCCGGCGACGAGATCTCCTCCTGGCGTGACCTCGAGATCGCCATCGGCATCCGGCGGCCCAATCGTGACATCAGCATTGACGTGATCCGGGGCGGTCAACCCCGGACGTTCACCGTCCGTCCGGTTGCGCAAGGCCGCTACGAGGTCAGCGACATCGGGGTGTTACCGGATGCGAGCCCGATCATCATGCGCGTCATCCCAGGTGATCCCGCGGAGGGAGCCGGTCTCAAGGCGGGCGATTCCATCATCTCGGTAAATGGGACGCGCGTGGCAACGCGCGCACAACTGATTGGCGTGATCTCGAAGAGCGCCGAAACGCCGCTCGAGCTGACGTTACGTCGAGATGGTGGGGAAGTGAAGCTGAATGCCACTCCCGAGCGACGCGGCCAGGGCGGCTGGTTGGGCGTGGAGCTTGCTGAACCGTCGAAGTCGTTCACTCCCGGGCCTCTTCAGGCGCTGCGCATGAGCGTCGAGACCAACATCGAGTCCTCCGGGTTGATCTTCAGAACGCTCGGTGGTCTCTTCACGGGTGAGACCTCAGTCCGTCAACTGCAGGGCCCGGTTGGAATCGCTCAGCTTTCGGGTGAGTCGGCTCAGGAAGGCCTCATGGCGCTTCTGTCGCTCATGGCAATGTTGAGCATCAATCTGGGCATTTTGAACCTCATGCCGGTACCAGTTCTGGACGGCGGTCACATTCTCATCATGGCTCTCGAGGGAATCGCACGGCGCGACTTTAGCATGCAGGTGAAAGAGAAGATGCTATTGGCCGGGTTCGTCGTGCTGATGATGCTGATGGTGACGGTCATATACAACGACCTCACCCGAATCAGCTGGCTCGAGCGCCTCATGCCGTGGCGCAACTAGCCCTCATGCCCTGGCGTAGCTAAGGAGTTACCCAATGAAGCTGAGACAGAGCGCACTGCTCGTAGCAGTGACGCTGGGGATCTATGCGTCGCCCGCTTTTGCACAACAGAGTTCGACCGTCACCCAGGCGGACGTGCAGCGTTTACAGGACAACGTGTACCTGGCAGATCGGGACATCTCGCAGCTTCGCAGCCGCGATGCGACGCGCGCGAATCAGCTCGTCACCGAGCTGGACGATCTGCGCGATGAGGTCGTGTATCTCAAGGTGAAGCTGCGCAAGGAACGGACGCTGTCGCGTACCGAGTACGCCGACGTCCGCGACCGAATCGATGACGTTCGCTCGCGCGCGCGTGGCGACGTCGCGTCTGCCGCGCCAGCAGCACCTGCCGCGGTCCCCGCGGCAACGCCTGCGTCAAGCGCTTCGACGGGCTCTTCGACTGCGTCCCGGTCCACGACTCCACCCACCGCCACGACGTCTTCGTCACGATCGACGACATCGACCGGATCACTCGAAATACCGGCCGGAACCCAAGTGGACGTGCGCCTCCAGGCCTCGCTCAACTCCGGGACTGCACAAGTCGAAGACCGGTTCGAGGGAACGACGACGGCTGACACGATCGTCGACGAGCGAGTCGCGATACCCGCGGGGGCAGTTGTTCGCGGCGTCGTGACGTCGGTCGAGCCTGGCACCAGGACGAACCGCACTGCGAAGATGACCGTCAGCTTCGATCAGGTGACCGTCGATGGCCGTTCGTATCCGATTCGCGGAACAGTGACCGAAGCGATCCAGGGCGAAGGCATCCGTGGTGAGGCCGGCCGAACCGCAGCCGGCGCCGGCGTGGGTGCGATCATCGGTGGCATCCTGGGTGGTTTCAAGGGAGCGCTTGCCGGAATCCTGATCGGTGGCGGCGGCACGATCGCGGCAACGGAAGGCAAGGAAGTCGAGCTGCCGCAGGGCTCGATCCTCCGCGTTCGCCTCGACTCGCCCGTCCAGATCGATCAGCAGAGCCGACGCTAGCTGGCCTTCTTCACATCCTTCATCGCGGCCCTGGCAGCGGCGATGGTCTTCCTGATGTGCGTGTCGGTGTGCGCCGCCGAGAGGAACCACGCCTCGAACTGCGATGGAGGCGGATAGATGCCGCGCTTCAACATGCCGTGGAAGAACGCGGCGTACGCCTTTGTGTTGGCGGCGAGTGCGGATTGATAATCGCGGACCGGCGCTGATGTGAAAAACGGCGTCACGAGCGAACCGAAGGCATTGACCTGGAGGGCCACGCCAGCATCGCGAGCCGCGTCGGCAAGGCCTGCTGCCAGCGCGGAACCGCGACGCGCGAGGTTGCGATACAGCGCCGGCTTGAGATTCTTGAGTGCCCAGAGTCCCGCTGTCATCGCGACGGGGTTACCCGACAGCGTGCCCGCCTGATAGACCGGGCCGGCAGGGGCAACCTTGCTCATGACGTCGGCGCGGCCGCCATAAGCACCAACTGGCAGACCGCCTCCGATGATCTTGCCCAGGCACGTGAGGTCGGGCTGGATGCCGAACAGCCGCTGCGCACCGCCCGCGCTCGCGCGAAAGCCTGAGATCACCTCGTCGAACACGAGCAGGATGCCGTGTGCACGGCAGCGAGCCTCGAGCCCGGGGAGAAATCCATCATTCGGCGGGACGACACCGATGTTCCCGGCGATCGGCTCGACGATGATCGCCGCGATCGTGCCGGGGTGCGCCGCGATGATCGCGTCCACGGACGCCAGATCGTTGTAGGTCGCCAGCAGCGTGTCGGCCGCGACCGGCGCGGGAACGCCAGGACTCGTCGGTATGCCGAGTGTCATGGCCCCGGAACCGGCTTTCACGAGGAACGCGTCGGCGTGGCCGTGATAGCACCCCTCGAACTTGATGATGCGATCGCGCCCGGTGAACGCACGTGCGACCCGGATCGCACTCATCGCCGCTTCGGTTCCAGAGCTCACGAATCGGACGCGCTCCAGCGACGGCATGAGCGCCCTGACCGCGTCGCCGAGCTCGTGCTCGAGGGCGCTCGGTGCGCCGAAGCTCGTGCCACGGCGCGCGGCTGATGCGATCGCCTTGACCAGTGCGGGGGGCGCATGACCGTGAATCAGCGGTCCCCACGACATCACGTAGTCGATGTAGCGGTTTCCGTCTGCGTCCTCGATCGTCGCACCCGAGGCGCGGCTGACGAATAGGGGCGTTCCACCGACGGCCTGAAAGGCGCGCACCGGACTGTCGACGCCGCCGGGAAGTATCTGGCTTGCCTTGGAGAACAGCTTCTGCGATTTGACCGGCTTCTTCATGCGAGCAGACGGGCAGCCTCACGCGCGTAGTAGGTGATGATCATGTCCGCGCCGGCGCGACGGATACCAGTGAGTGTTTCGAACATCACGCGCCGTTCGTCGAGCCAGCCATTCAGCGCGGCGGCCTTGAGCATCGAATACTCGCCACTGACCTGATAGGCGGCGGTTGGCTGCGCGAACCGCTCTTTCACTCTGGTCAGTACGTCGAGATAGGGGAGGGCCGGCTTGACCATGACGATGTCAGCGCCCTCGCTGATGTTGATCTCCACCTGTCGCAGCGCTTCGTCCACATTGGCCGGATCGAGCTGATGACTCCGACGATCGCCGAACTGCGGTACTGAATCGGCCGCCTCACGGAAGGGGCCGTAGAAACCGGAACAGTACTTCGCCGCGTACGACATGATGGCTGTCTGCTCGTAGCCACGCTCGTCGAGCAGCCGGCGGATCGCTGCGACCGTGCCGTCCATCATGTCCGAAGGGGCGACGACATCCGCCCCGGCCACTGCGTGCGATAGCGCGGCCTGGGCGAGATGCATCACTGTTACGTCGTTGACGATGTCATCCCCTTCGACGATTCCGCAGTGGCCGTGCGAGGTGTACTCGCAAAGGCAGACGTCGGTGATGACAACGAGATCCTTGACCTCGCGCTTGAGCGCGCGAACGGCCGCCTGGACCGGAGCGTCGGGATCCGACGCGGCCGATCCCACGGCATCCTTATCGGCGGGCAAACCAAACAGCAGGACGGCCGGAACGCCTTCAGCCCTGGCGGCCGACGCTTCCTTGACCGCCTGATCGACCGAGAGCTGAAACACCCCTGGCATCGAGGGCACTTCTCGCCGCACACCCGTGCCTTCCACGACGAACAGCGGGTAGATGAAGCAATCCGGCGTGAGGCGTGTCTCCCGGACCAGTGAGCGGATGGCCTCGGTACGCCGCAGGCGCCGCGGCCGCCGGGTCAACGACAGTTTCGCGGTGGTAGTCGTCGCCATGTCTGAAATTCTGTCACGAACCGTCTCACCCCGTCTTCAGCGTCAGCGCCGAGACGTGGACGGCGATGGCATCGACCAGGGCGGCAATCGTGGACACCGCGGGCTGCACCGTGACGGTCAACCCAAGTTGTGTCGCCGCGTCGGAGGTGACCGGACCGATTGCCGCGACAACCGTTCGAGACAGCAGATCGATGGTCTGCTCCTTCCCGTAGATCGACGCGAAGTTGCGAACGGCCGATGGGCTCGTAAACGTCACGACATCGATCTCATCGTCAAGCAGCATGCGGTACACGTCGGGCCCATCGTCCTGTTGCGCGTCTTCGAGGATCGTTCGATACGCCACGACGTCGCTGACGAGCGCTCCGGCATTGCGCAGCCCTTCGACGATGACGTCGCGGCCGATGTCGGCGCGTGGCACGAGGATGCGCCGGCCCTCGATCGAGCCGGTTTCGGCCATCGCGTAGACGAGCGCTTCGCCGCGGAACTCGTCGGGGACGAGATCTGCCTTGATGCCGTATCGTGCGAGCCGCTCGGCCGTGCCAGTGCCGACGCAGCACAAGCGAGGTCCCTTGAGAGACCGGACATCGCGCGTGCCGTCGAGTAGCGCCGACATGAATGTCTCGACCGCGTTCGCGCTGGAGAAGACGATCCAGTCGAACGTCTGGATGTTGTCGGCGGCGCGGCGAAGCGGCGCGAGGTCCTCCGGCGGTACGATGCGGATCATCGGTGCTTCAATCGCTTCGGCACCGAGGATCGACAAACGGTCGACCATCTCGGCGGCCTGATCCCGCGGTCGTGTGACCAGCACTCGCTTCCCGAACAACGGACGCGCATCGAACCAACGCAGATGGTTGCGGAAGGCGACCACGCGGCCGACGACGACGATCGCCGGATCACGCCGCGGGTGTTCTCGAGCATGCTCGGCGAGCTCCGAAATCGTTCCGGTCGAAGTTTCCTGGCTCGTGAGCGTGCCGTTGTAGACGATCACCGCCTGCCCGTCGGCGGGCCAGCCGTTCGAGACGAGTTCGTCGAGCAGGCGGGAGAGCTGCTGCGCCCCCACGTAGCAGACGACGGTGCCATCGAGTTTGGCCAGGCTCGCCCAGTCGACGTCCGGCAGGGCGCGATTGTCGTCTTCGTAACCGCGCACCAGCGTGATGGTGTCGCCACCACCTGGATACGTCACCGGAACACCCGCATAGGCCGGCACGCCGATGCCGAGTGGAATGCCTGGCACGACTTCGTACGGAATCCCCTGCGCGTGCAGGAACAGCGCCTCTTCACCCCCACGATCGAAGACGAACGGGTCGCCGCGTTTGAGGCGGGCCACCAGCTTTCCGTCGCGCGCCTTCTCGGCGAGGAGGAACGTAATGGCATCCTGTTCCATCGGTTGTCGGCCCGCTTTGCCGACGTCGATCAGTTCCGCTCCCTGCCGTGCCTGTTTGAGCACGCGGATCGGGACCTCGTGATCGTGGATGACGACATCCGCGCGACGCAGGCATTCGAGGCCATGGACGGTGATGAGCCCGGGATCGCCCGGCCCGGTCCCGATCAGGTAAACAGCAGGGTTCTTCATGAATGATGACTTTCCGTTGACGACAAGGCGCGCCTGGCATCGGTCAGGATGCTGTCAGCGCCTTTCGCAAGCAGCTCGTCGGCTACCTGTCTTCCCAGTTCCTCCGGCGCCTGGACCGATCCGGAGCTTCGCGCCCGGACCGCCCGCGATCCATCCAACGAAACAACGATGCCTGTGATGGCCAGCTCGTCATCGCCAGCCAGATGACAGAACGCGCCGATCGGCATCTGACAGCCGCCGCCGAGGCGATCCACGACAGTGCGTTCTGCTCGCAGCACGACGGCCGCATTCCGGTCGCCGATCGCACTCGCCAGCTCACTGGCGCGACGATCGTGTTGACGGATCTCGACGGCAATGATGCCCTGACCGGGTGCCGGTACGCAGACCTCAACGGGCAGCAACGCCGTGATACGAGATCCCCTTTCCAGGCGTCGCAGGCCCGCCGCGGCCAGCACGAGTGCATCATAGTCGCCTCCATCCAGTTTCCGGAGGCGGGTATCAAGGTTGCCTCGAATCGGCAGGAACCTGTCGACTGAGGTGAAGCCTGCGAGCTGCGCAATCCGGCGGACGCTGCTGGTGCCGATTCGGGGAGATCTGCCGAGCGCCTGTCGTACGGATTCGAGGTCCTGCTCCGGGTGCTGACCTGCCGGGAGTACCAACGCGTCACGAGGGTCTTCTCGAGGGAGCACTCCGCCGATCTCCAGCCCGTCCGGGAGGAGCGCCGGCATGTCCTTGCTGCTGTGCACCGCGAGGTCGACGTCGCCTGCGAGCAGGGCGTCCTCGATTTCCTTCACGAACAGTCGCTTGCCACCGACTTCCGACAACGGCGCCTCGCCCAGCCGGTCACCCGAGGTCTTGATGACGACGATCTCGGAGTCGATGCCGAGCCGAGTGCGAAGGAGCCCGGCGACCGCGTTCGCCTGATAGAGCGCGAGCGGGCTGCCACGGGTGCCAATCCTGGGTGTCGAGTTCACGTGTCCTGTTACAGAGTGAAGCAGCGGCTACTTCCCCCGCCGATCGGTCCGTCTGATCTCGGCGGCTGTATCGTCGCTCGAAGAGAGCGACTCAGCATCGCGCAGCCTGAAGAGTCGGTTGATGGCTTCAGTGTAGGCGACCTGCGTCTCCTCGTCCGGGAGCGCCTTGAGCTGTTCGGTCGGCTCGAGCAGCAGCTTCTCGACGATCAGTCGCGTGACCTCGTCGACCCGCGCCCTGCCCTCTGGTGGCAATCCTGCCAGCTTTCCGTCGAGCCGATTCAGCTCAGCGCGTCGAATTCGCTCGAAGCGCTCGCGCAGTGCCACGATCGTCGGGACGGCCCCGCGCGACCGCAGCCACGCGGCGAATTTCGCCAGTTCCTCACTGACGATGGCTTCGGCACGCGCCACCTCGGAGCTCCGCCGGGACAGATTCTCCTGCACGATGGACTGCAGATCGTCCACGTTGTACAGGAACACCTGCTCGATATCGCCGACTGACGCCTCCACGTCGCGCGGCACCGCGACGTCGATGATGAAGAGCGGATCGCGTCGATGCCTTCCGGTGACCGCTTCGATCTGGGCGCGCGTAATGATCGGTCGTTGCGATCCGGTGGCGGTGACCACGATGTCCGCCGACGAGACGCCCAGGGCGAGATCGTCCCAGGCGATGCTGAGGCCGTTCACTGATGCCGCCAGCGTGTCGGCGTGCGCCGCGGTGCGGCTGGTCACGGCGATCTCGCCAACGCCGTTGCTGCGCAGATGCTGCGCCGTCAGCGTGCTGATCTCGCCCGCGCCAACGACCAGTACTCGCCGGCCATTCAGCTGACCGAAGATCTTTCGCGCCAGTGCAACAGCGGCAAAGCTGATCGACACGGCCCCTTCGCCCAGCGCGGTCTCTGCCCGGACGCGTTTGCCCACGACGAACGACCAGTGAAACAGCTTGCTCAGCATCGGGCCCGTGCGGTGATGCTCCGAGGCCGCCTGGAAGGCGTCCTTCACCTGCCCGAGGATCTGCGGCTCTCCTATGACGAGCGAGTCGAGTCCTGCCGCCACCCTGAACAGGTGCCTGGCCGCCGCCTCGTTGTCGTGCGAGAAGAGGTGGGGTGTGAATGCGGATTGAGGCAGATCGTGGTACTCGCTCAGAAAGGCCGCAACCTCCTCGCGTGCTCGCGCCGGGTCGCTGCACACGACATAAATCTCCGACCGGTTGCACGTCGACAGCACGACCGACTCGTCGGCGGACGGCCGCAGCGCGAGCGCCTGCACGGCGGCACCGAGGTCGCGACTCGAGAAATCGAGGCGCTCCCGCAGCTCCACGGGCGCAGTTCGGTGGCTTACGCCAAGAAGGATGACGTGCACTTCACTGAAAGGTGTGGCTGGTGGTGACGAAATAGCTCACCGGGAGGAAATTGAGCAACACGATCGCGAAGCCGAGCGCCGACAGCCACGCCGCGCGCCTGCCCGTCCATCCAAGGGTCTTGCGGGCGACCATCGCGAAGGAATAGACCGACCACGTCAGGAAGGCGATGAAGACCTTTGGATCCTGCAGCGACATGGCCTGGAGGTTCGAGTTGTCAGGCGACAGAGCCAGGGCCTGTGCGGTCCAGACGATGCCGACGACCACACCTACCGTCAGGAACAGCCAGCCGACGACGACGGCACGCGAGTTCATCGCGTCGAGCACGTGCAGGGAGGGCAGTCGCGTGTAGAAGTAACCAAGGTGCTTCTTCTTGATCTCCTTGAACTGCAGCATGTAGATGAGTCCCAGCATCGCCGCCAGCGCAAACGTGGCGTAGGCGAAGAGCAGCGTGGTCACGTGCACCCAGAACCACGGGCTGTCGAGCACCGGGTTGCGCGAGTCGATTCCCGGGTTGATCGCCGGGATGATCTGCAGCCCGACGAGGATGGGAACGATGAACACGCCCATCGCCCGCTCATCGGTCGTGACCTCGATATAGAGGTACGAGAGCGCCAGCATCCAGACGAACGACGACACGGCGGCCGAGGTGTTGGAGAACGGGACGTGCCGGACCTCCATCGTCTGCATGCCGATCACGAACGTATGAACGAGCACACCGAGCAGAAGCAGAGTCGTGGCGGTTCGTCCGACAGACGGTTGGCGTTTCGCGAAATGAATCGCGTACACCACGAACGCGGCGGCGTACAGAGCGAGGGGAAGAAAGTTCAACGGGCTGTCGGGGCGTAGTACCCCTTCTTCGTCCGCGGGGTGATGTTCGGTCGTGATACCTGGACCACGATCCGGCGCCATGCACCGTCGCGACGCGGATTTGCCGATGTATAGCCCAGCGTGTACTGGCTCGCGAGCTCGTCCGCGATCTGCGAGTAGACGCCCTCGAGATCCTCGATCTTGGCCGGGAAGAACGCGCGCCCGCCGGTTTCCTGCGCGAGCGTCCGCATCACGAACTCAGCCTCGCGGAAACCCTTCGCCTGGACGTCAACGCCTCGAAGCGCAATCGTGTAGACAGACGTCTCCGATCGCTTGGCCAGATCCAGCACCTCGTCGAACGACACGAGGCTCGACGTGTCTTCGCCATCGGAGAACACGATGAGGGCCTGGCGACGGACATCTTCCTCGTTGACCGCGCGGACCTTCCGCAATTCCTTGAGAGCGATGTAAATGGCGTTGTGCAGCGAGGTCGACCCGCCGGCCACGAGTTGTGAGATCGCGGTGTCGAGCTCACCCTGATTGCCAGTGAAGCTCTGGCGGATTTCAACGCGGCTGTCGAAGTCGATGATCTGTGCGATGTCGTTGGGCTTGAGGCGATGGACGAAGTTTGTCGCCGCCTTCTGCAGAGTAGAGAGGTGCTCTTCCATGCTGGCGCTGCTGTCGAGCAGCAGCGACAAGGCAATCGGCGACTGGCGCCTGGAAAAGAACGTGACGTTCTGTTTGATGCCGTCCTCGAACACGAGGAACTCCGGCTGCTCGAGATCGGTGACGTAGTGGTTGGCTCCGTCAGTGACCGTGACGTTGAGCGAGACGATGTCGACGCCGGCTTTGAACGCCGGCTGCTGGCCAGAGAGGCCGGCAACGACGCAGACCGACACAACCACGACAACGAACGATAACCGTTTCACGTCAGGCTCCAGACTCTCCACGGGCCCGTACACCACGCATCGTCACGCCAGCGCGCGCCGAAGACACCTCGGCGCGCTCGGGAGTAATGAGCGACTGCGGGCGTCCGTACACCACCTTGTACTGCGAAGACAATTCACGCGCCAGCCGTTGCAGCGCGTCTTCAAGCCCGTGCGGGCTGAGCAGCGAGATGCGTTGACCACCCGAACCGCGGGGGCCGGCATCCAGCAGGAAAGAGCGTTCACGAATCGGATGGTCCTCGGAATGGTAGAACTGCCCGATCGACACCATGTGCAGGGCAACGTCCTCCTCCTGGAGAACCTTGACGATGTCCTTCGAATAGCGATTCGTAAATTCGACGCCGTCGGTAAAGACCGGGACGATGACCGCCCGCGGCGTCTCACGCCTGGCCAGGCCGCGTGTCGTCTCGAAGATCGCGTCGAGCAGCGTCATCCCGCTCTGGCTCATCGAAAACAGACGCCCGACGGCATCCGAGAGCCGCTTGGTGTCATTGGTGTAGTCGACGAGGATCGTTGGGCGATCGGCGAGGGCAATGACCGCCATCTGATTGCCCGGCGCCATCCTGGCGACGAAGTTTGCCAGCCCGGATCGAAGGAAGGTGATGTCGTCGCTGGCCGCCTGACTGTTGTCGACGAGGACGGCGATGTCAATCGGCTCGGTCGCGCGCGAGACACGCAGCACCTCACGCCTGACTCCGTCTTCCCGGATCTGGAAGGCGTCGACGTCGAGACCGCTGACCGGTTCGCCATCGCGATCGACTGCGCTGACGAACATCGTTCCCTCGCGGACGTCCTGGGCCGCGTACGGTTTTGTTGAAAGACCTGCGATGGCCGCGAACACGGCGACCGTGATGACGAGCGATCGAATCAGTGTGAAGCGCATTGGCGTGTGAGAGGCAGGCTCCGTAGGGGCAGTATAGGCCCGCCTCCACTGAGCGTCAAGGCTAATAGATTGTCTGAACCTGTTGAAAATACAGGACTTGATCGTCGTGACAGTTTGGTGGGATGGCTCGGAGACCGCTGTCGCGCACCATCCGATCCCTGAATTCACTGGGGCTCCTGCGAGGCTGGTGAAGTTTTTCACAAAGTGAGGGTATACTGATGGGCGGTACAGGCGACGGAGCTGACGTAACCGAACCATTTGGGTTGTTGTACGGTACGACCAAATGGTGAAGAAACAGTCAGGCTTTTCGTTCAGACGCTCGGCACAGTCGTTCCAGGACAACGTCAGACGCGCGGGACCTGCAGCAGGCGCCAGCTACACGCTGATTGGCGCCATCATCCTGCTCGGCGGCATCGGGTACGCCGTCGACCAATGGAGAGGGACCGCACCCTGGGGGCTGTTCATCGGGTTGTCGCTGGGTTTGATCGTCGGGTTTTACGAGTTAGCGAAGATCGTCTGGCATCGATGAACCCAGTAGCGTGGATGGCCGGAGTCAGCCTGATGTCGTGGCTCCTGATGAGAGTCACGTCGGACGGGAGCGGAGATCCGGAAATCCTGTTCGGGATGGCGGGCCCGCTGACCTGCGCGATTGGAAGCTGGGTCGCCTACGAACGGGCGCACCGCTCGGCGCCGGGACGATTGACGAACGTCATGATCGCCGCGCTAGCCGTGAAGATGGTCTTCTTCGGCGGCTATGTCGTGGCGATGCTGCGGGGACTGGAACTGCGTCCGGTGCCATTCGTGGTGAGTTTCGCGGCGTACTTCATCGCCCTGCACGCGATGGAGGCGTTCTTCCTGCGCCGCCTGTTGATGAACGATCTGCGTTCGCCGAGCAGCGAGCGCGCTTAAGATTAGCGGTCACGCGATGTTTCAGCCCGAGCACGTCGAGTCTGCTGCTGGTGCGGCTTCAGAGGCTGCCGGAACATTCAATGCCGGTGAGGTCATCATCGAGCATGTCTCCAACAGCCCAATCGATCACCCGCTGATTCATCTTCCGACGCTTTTCGGAATCGATTTCTCGGTCACCAAACACGTCTTCATGCTGTGGGTCGTGGCCGCACTGGTCTTCCTGATCGTGACGACCACCGTCCGTCGGTATCTGCGCCAGGACCGGCTCGTGCCCTCAGGCTTCATGAACGCGCTCGAGATCGTCGTCGAGTTCGTGCGCGACGGAATCGTGGAGCCGAACGTCGGGCGCAAGTGGGTGAACAGCTGGACGCCGCTGCTTCTCACGCTCGGTGTGTTCATCCTCGCGGCCAATGCCATCGGCCTGATTCCCATCTTCGACGTGCTGTCGCTGATCAACCACACCGTGCTGCACCTGCCGGAAGAGTCGTTCATGGCCAAGGTGCTCCATGGCGGCACGACGGCGACCGGCAACTTCAACGTGACGGCGGCGCTGGCCACCATCACGTTCGTTTCGATTATCGTCGCGGGTTCGCGCGCCCACGGCTTCGTCCAGCACTGGAAGAACATGGTGCCGCACGGCCTGCCGCTGCCGGTCACCATCATGCTGATCCCCATCGAGATCATGGGGATGTTCGTCCGCCCGTTCGCGCTCACGATGCGACTTGCTGCCAACATGACGGGCGGTCACATCGCCATCCTCGCGATCCTGTCATTCGTGTTCATCTTCACGCAGCAGTTCGGGCCCGCGGCCGGCATGGGCGTCGGCGTGTTCTCGCTCGTGCTCGCGGTGCTGATCTCGGCGCTCGAAATCATCGTCGTCCTGGTTCAGGCGTACGTGTTCACGCT
>JAICEG010000085.1 GCA_025924295.1 Vicinamibacteria bacterium | reverse complement strand
TGATGACATCCACCGACGGCCGCTGTGTCGCGAGGATCAGGTGGATCCCGACGGCCCGCGCCATCTGCGCCAGCCGGGCGATCGACTCCTCGACCTCGTTGCTCGCCACCATCATCAGGTCGGCCAACTCGTCGATCACCACCACGATGAACGGCAGCGGCTTCGGCGCATCGTCGGACGGGCCTCGTTCGGCGATGACGTTTCGCGCGTTGCGGTTGTACTGCTCGATGTTGCGCACGCCCTCGGCGGCAAGCGTCTTGTACCGTTCTTCCATCTCACGCACCGCCCAACGCAGGGCGTTCGCTGCCTTCTTCGGATCGACGACGACAGGGGAGAGCAGGTGCGGAATCTCCTCGTACATGCCGAGCTCGAGCCGCTTGGGGTCGATCATGATGAAGCGCACTTCATCGGGCGTGGCCCGATAGAGCAGGCTGGTCAACATGGCGTTGAGCCCGACCGACTTACCGGTTCCGGTCGATCCGGCGATGAGCAGGTGCGGCATCGTGGCAAGGTCCGTGACGTACGGCTCGCCATGAATGGTCTTGCCGAGAGCGAGCGTCAGTTTGGATTGCGAGCGCTGATACGCATCGGATTCGAGCAGTTCGCGCAGCGAAATCGCCTCGCGGTTCGGGTTCGGGATCTGGATGCCGACCGTGGACTTGCCAGGAATGCGATCGATGAGCACTGACTCGGCCTGCATGGCCAGACACAGGTCGTCGGCAAGCCCGGTGACCTTGCTGTACTTCACGCCCGCTTCCGGTTTGAACTCGAACGTCGTGACGACCGGACCCGGATGGATCTGCGCGACCTGTCCCTCGACGGCAAACTCACGGCACTTCTCCTCGAGCAGTCGCGCCGAGTCCATCAACTCGCGCTCGTCGATCTTGCGCTCGGCCTTCGACGCGTCGAGCAATGTCATGGGCGGCAGCGTGAACGCTCCATGCCGCTTCTGCGCCGGGGACTTCAGATCCGGGTCGGCAAGTGGAAGCGGCGGTGTTTCAGGTCGCTTCTGCGCAACCACCGGCGTCTGCCGCGGTGAGGGCGATGCCCCCGGTGCGTCGGCCGTCGGCCGTGCCACTCGCGGTGCGCGGGCAGGCGCCGGTTCGTCGCCGTCAGCTGCATCGTCTTTGGCCGAAGCTGCTTTGCGGGCCTGCTTGGTGATGACCTCGCGACGCGCGCGATCGCGTTTGCGATCGTCCAGCCATCCACGCAGCCACCCGACGCCGCGTGAGGAGAGATCCTTGGAGTTGACCGAAGCGGTCGCGAACATCTTGCCGAAGGAGAACTGCGTCGACAGGATCACCGCCAGGATGATCAGCGTCATCAGGACGATGAGAGAGCCAGTCCGGTTGAGATACTCCGACAGCCCACTGCCAAGCCACGAACCAGCCGACCCACCCGCGTAGAACGTCTTGCCCGCGACGTCGGCATCGCCGAAGACCAGGCTGAGGAACGCGCTCGATGCGAGGAAGAGCAGACCGACTCCGGTCAGCTTGGTGTAGGCGGCCGCGGGAATCTGGCACCAGAAGTAATGCCAGCCCGCGACAGCGATGACGGCGGGAATCAGAAACGCAGCGTAACCGAACAACTGAAACGACAGCTCCGACAGAAACGCGCCGACGCGGCCGACGAAGTTGACCGGAGGTTCACCAGTCCCCGTCGTGAAGAACCAGACGGGGTCAGCAGGATCGTGCGTGACGAGCGAGATCAACCAGATCAGCGCGAGCGCGAAGAGCGCCACGCCGAGGAACTCGCTGAGCCGCCTGGAAAGCGTAGACTCCTTCACGGTCAGATCTCCATGAGCACAGGAAGGACGAGTGGCCGGCGTCCGGACCGCTTCTTGAAGAAGCGCCGCAGCTCGACTCGCAGCTTCTCCGTCATCAGTCCCTGGTCTGTGCGTTCCTCGACTCCCGCTGATGCGATGCAGTCGCCGATGACTCGACTGGCGTCGGCGAAGAGCGATTCCTCCTCGCCCTCATCCACGACGAACCCTCTGGCAACTAGTTCGGGCGTGCCCGTCATCGTTCCGGTATGACGGCTGATGGCCACAACGGCAACGACGAGCCCGTCGGCCGCAAGGTGCCGCCGGTCGCGAAGCACCTCGTCGCCGACTTCTCCGACGCGGGTCGTATCGATGAGCACGCGCCCGGTCGGCGCCTTGTCTGCAATGCGAGCGCCGTTTGCGTCGAACTGAATGACGTCTCCGTCCTGCGCCAGGAGGACCTGGACATGACGGTCCGCGCCACGCATGACCTTGGCAGCAACCCGTGCGTGTTGCGCGAGTTGCCGATACTCGCCATGGATCGGGATGAAGTAGCGCGGACGCACCAGCGAAAGCACGAGCTTCAGCTCTTCAGCTGATCCGTGACCTGACACGTGGACATGTTTCATGTCCGGTGTAACTACATCCGCACCCCGCCTGGCGATGTGGCTCATCGTTCGGGCGATCGCCTTTTCATTACCCGGGATCGACCGCGCCGAGAAGACGACGGTGTCGTCCTGCCCAAGCTTGACGCAGCGGTGATCGTCGATGGCGATACGGGGCAGTGCGGCCTGTGGTTCCCCCTGCGATCCCGTCGTGATGCACAGGACATCCTGCGACGCGTAGTGGTGAATATCGGAGTCGCGAATCTGCAAGCCGGACGGGATCCGCAGGTAGCCAAGCCGCTGTGCGATCTCGGTGTTCTGCACGACGCTCCGGCCCACGAAGGCGACCTTGCGCTCGAACTGCGCTGCGAGGTCGACGAGGATCTGCATGCGATAGATGCTCGACGAGAACGTCGCGACCACGAGCTTGCCGCTCGTCGAGGTGAACAGCTCCTCGAACGCGTCGATGACATCGATCTCAGGGCCGGTAAAGCCCGGACGATCCACGTTGGTGCTGTCGGCAAAGAGCGCGAGAACGCCCTCGGTGCCCAGTTCGGCGAACCGATGCAGATCGAAGTGCTGGCCGTCGATCGGCGTCTGATCGATCTTGAAGTCGCCGGTGTGGACGATGGTGCCGACCGGCGTCGAGATCGCCAGCGCCACGCAGTCGGGCATGCTGTGGGTGACGCGAATGAACTCGATCGCGAACGGCCCGACGGTGACGCGCTGCCGCGGCTTGATGGTCTTGAGCCGGTCGCCGGGATCGATGCCGTGCTCTTCCAGCTTCGGCTCGACGAGCGCCAGCGTCATCGCGGTCGCGTAGACCGGCCCATCGAACAGCTCGAACACGTGCGGAACGGCGCCGATGTGATCCTCGTGCCCGTGCGTGAGGATCAGCGCCTTGACCTGATCCCGGCGCGCCTCGACGAACGACATGTCGGGGATGATGAGGTCGACGCCAAGCTGGTCGGGCTCGGGGAACATGACTCCGGCATCGATGAGGACAGTCGTGTCCCCCCATGACATCGCCATCATGTTCATGCCGAACTCACCGAGGCCGCCCAGCGGGACGATCTCGAGTGCCGACGGCGACACGAGTGGGGCAACGGACTGAGTCATTCAGAGCCCAGCGTCGAGAACCTGGTTGTTCCAGCCTCTGTTGCCGACCTTGGCAGAACGGCAACACGAGGTGTCCGACTGTCCCTCAGACACGTCGAACGATCAGGCCGCTGGGAGCGCCTGAAAACCCTTCCGCCCGGGCTATGATCCGCGAGCCTCGAAGGGGCAGAAGATCGGCGGGTACAACGACTTCCGGGGAAAAACTATAGCACAGCCTGTGACAGCCTGGCGACGTCCTCGACGGTGAGCGTCTCCGGCCGGCGGCCGCCGTCCAGTCGTGCGCGTTCCAGGATCTCGGAAGGGTCCCTGCCGAATGAGGCCGCAACTGGTTTGAGCGCATTGGCCAGCGTCTTCCGGCGTTGCAGGAAGATCCCGCGCACGACCCGCTCGAAAGCGTCGAGGGTACCGACCTCGAAGCGGGGCGGCCTGAAGCGCAGCCGTACGACGGTGGAATGGACCTTCGGTGGCGGCCGGAACGCACCCGGCGGGAGGTTTAGTACCCGTTCGACATCCGCGCGAAGCTGGACCTGGATCGACATCGCGCCATAGTCAGCCACGCCGGGCTCGGCGAGCAGTCGATCGGCGACCTCCCGTTGCAGCATCAGCGTCGCCTCGCCGAGGAGGCGCCCGTCTTCTGCCGCCGCCAGCAACCGAAAGAGGATAGGCGAGGCAACGTTGTACGGGAGATTGCCCACCACTCGCACCGGCCGCTGCTCGTCCTGGAGCAGTTGCGGCAGGTTCACGTCGAGAAAGTCGGACTGGA
The DNA here is from genome assembly GCA_025924295.1 of Vicinamibacteria bacterium. Lineage (GTDB taxonomy): Bacteria > Acidobacteriota > Vicinamibacteria > Vicinamibacterales > UBA2999 > Gp6-AA40. Next base: position 10,017 of record JAICEG010000085.1, on the reverse strand, counting down.
CCAGGCGCACGTTTGCCGGGGCGCGCGCCGCGAGGTTTGCTGCCAGGTCGCGATCGAGTTCGACGGCGATCACGCGACCGGCACGCTCCGCCAGCGGCAGCGTCAGCGCTCCCCGTCCGGGGCCGATCTCGAGGAACGCGTCATCCGCCGATGGTCCGACGGCGGCGATGAGCCTGGCGACCCAGGCTGGTTCAAGAAAATGTTGGCCGAAGCGTTTCCGGGCGCGTGGAAACGGCCCCATCAATCTTCATCCTCGGGGAGCGTCTCGCCGCGCCAGTAGCGCTCTTCGATCTCTTCGATCTGTTCCTCGCTCATGCCGAAGTAGTGCCCGACCTCGTGAATGAGCGTCTCCCCGATCACCGCACGGACTTCGTCCTCGTCTTCACAGTCCGCCTCGATGGGCTCCTGATACAGCGTGATCCGATCGGGCAGCTGGTTGCCATGGGCCCAAGCTCGCTCGGTGAGCGGCGTGCCTTGATACAACCCGTACAGCGTATCGGGCGGCTCGATCTCCATCTCATCGAGCAGTTCGAGGCTCGGAGCATCCTCGACCACGAGGGCAAGATTCTTGATCTCCCTGCGGAAACGCTTGGGGATCAGCGCGACCGCTTCAGCGACCAGGCGTTCGAACTCGGCGCGCGTCACGTGACTTTGCTCGTGTCTTCTTCGCGGTCGGCGTCCGTGCTGCGTCCTTCATGACGACATGTTCGTAGAAGTCGCAGTCGTCGCGGATGGAGCAGTCGGAGCACAGCGGCTTCGGGCGGCAGATGCGCCGCCCATGAAGGATCTGCACATCGGACGCGAGCGTCCACATCTCCTCCGGCAACGCCGCGCACAATTGCGCCTCGACCTTTTCGGGATCGTCGCCCTCGGCAATTCCAATGCGATTCGACACGCGAAGCACATGTCGATCGACCGGAAGTCCGGGCACACCGAGCGCGTGCCCGAGCACAACGTTTGCTGTCTTGCGTCCGACGCCGGGCAGCCTGGTCAATGCCTCCATGTCGGCGGGCACCTGGCCTCCGTGTTCGGCGATCAGCGCCTGCGACATGCCCAGCAGCGCCTTCGACTTCTGACGAAAGAAGCCGGTCGAGACGATCTGCTTCTCGAGTGCACTCTGCCTGGCGCGGGCGAGCGCCCGGGCGTCCGGGTACTTCTTGAACAGCGCAGGCGTCACCATGTTCACGCGGGCATCGGTCGACTGCGCGGAGAGGATGGTCGCGACGAGTAACTCGAAAGCGTTCCGGTAGTGCAGTTCGGTGTCCGCGTTCGGATGCTGTACCGCGAGCGTCTCGACGACTCGACGGGTCGCTTCTGGAGACTTCATGCAATCCGGAATTCAGAATCGAGAATTCAGAATCAATGAATCGGACCACCTTTGGCCCAGCCGACGTTGGAATAGGTCTCGGAGAAGACGCGCATGTGGTCCTGCAGCGCGGCGATGAGATTCGGGACGAACTGGACCGGGACGACAACGCGCGCACGAACCGGCGCACGGACGACATGATCCTGCTCGGCCTCACGGACCGCCTGCTCCGACAGCGGCATCACCTCGCAGAACGTCAGCGTGAAGTCGAACGGTGTGTGGGCGATGGAGCAGAAGTTGGCGTAAGTACGCGGTTCGCCGGGCTGTTCATCGGGGACAATCGTAAAGTTGATCTGCTTGCGTTCGGGCTGATCGGACATACGTCTAGAGTAGTTCAGTACTTCCTCATCACCCCAACGACCACTCCCTGAACCTGCACTTGATCAGCGTCAACCAGGATCGGCTGCATGGCGGGATTCGCCGGCTGAAGCCGGATGCGTCCGTTCTCGCGATAGAACTTCTTGAGCGTGACGTCCAGCCCTCCGACCAGCGCGATCACCATCTCTCCGTTGTCCGCCGACTTGCGATCTTCGACGATCACAAAATCGCCGTCTCGGATCTGCTCGTCGATCATCGAGTCGCCTTTGACGCGAAGGACGTAGCTCTCGCGCTTGCCCGCGAGCGTTTCAGGCACCGAAATCGTTTCGGTGCCGGCGACCGCCTCGATCGGTGCGCCGGCGGCGACGTATCCGAGGAGCGGGAGTTCAAGCGCGCGGCCCGAGCCTCGCGTCGGGACGAGTTCGACCGAACGACTCCGGTTCCAGGCGCGGCGGATGAACCCTTTCTCCTGCAGGTTACTGAGGTGCTTGTGCACCGTCGCCAGTGACGAAAGGTTGAACCGCCGGCCAATCTCTTCGAGACTGGGAGCGTAGCCGTGCTGTTGGATGAAGTCGTTCAGGTAGTCCAGAATCTCGCGCTGGCGCTTCGTGAGAGGGAGCACTGGCATCCTCCAATGTTTCTGGGCTGGAAACTGGGGAAGACTATATGCGAACATAAAGCGAAGATCAACGGCCGGTGCTACACTCGCTCCAGCCAGCTAAGGCCTGTTTCCCTGAGGTCGTTTTATGTCCTCTCGTTCCAGCGTCGCGGTCTTTGTACTTCTGTCGGCCGTAGGACTCGGCGCCGGCCAGGCGGCGAGCGTTTCCCCGCAGCAGGCTGATGCGTTCACCAGGAAGATGGCGGCGGTGACATCGCGCGGCGTGACTGGACTCAAGGGCCAGGCAAAGGGACCGCAGCGGACACCGTTCACCGAAAACGAACTCAATTCGTGGTTCGCCTATGACGGCCAGGAGGTGCTGCCCCCCGGTGTCAGCAACCCGCGCGTCACCATCATCGGCAACGGAAAACTCAGCGCCGCGGCAACGGTCGATCTGGAGCAGATCGCGAAGGGGCGATCGACGGGGCGCGTTCTCGATCCCTGGTCGTACCTTGGCGGGCGTCTGCCCGTGACGTTGAGTGGTGTGTTGCAGACGCAGGATGGCGTCGGCAAATTCCTGGTCGAAGAGGCTGCGGTGTCAGGCATCCCGGTTCCAGCTTCGGTGTTGCAGGACATCGTGGGTTATTACTCGAGAACCTCGAAGAACCCTGAAGGCGTTCGTCTGAACGATCCGTTCCCGCTTCCGGCGCAGATCAAGCAGATCGAAGTCGGGCAGGGGCAGGCTGTCGTCGTGCAGTAGTCAACAAGGGCCAGACGGATACGCTCTCCACTCCTCTTCAATTCCTGAAAGGCGTCGGGCCGCGAAAAGCGGCTGACCTCAAACGGGCGGGCCTCGTTACCGTCGAAGATCTGCTGTACCGCTTGCCGTTCCGGTACGAAGACCGGAGCCGCATGCAGCCGATCGCGTCGCTTCGGCCCGGCGTCAAGGCGGCAATCCTCGGTGAGATCAAGGCGGCCAACGTCTCGATGACCCGGCGGCGGGGATTTCGAATCTTTCATGCGGTGATCGCCGACGCGAGCGGGTCGATCCGGTGCACCTGGATGAACCAGGCCTTCCTGGCCGACATCCTGAAGCCCCATCTCCAGGTCGTGGTGTTCGGCGACGTCAAGCTCGATTCGACCGGCCTCCACTTCATGAACCCCGAGTACGAACTGGTCTCCGAGGATCTGACGTCGGTCAAGACGGCGCGCATCGTGCCCTTCTACGAGAAGACGGGAACGGTGACTCCCAACATGCAGCGCCGGATCGTGAGACAGGCGCTCGATCAACTGCCAGCGGACATCGCCGAGACGCTGCCACAGTCCCTGCTCGAGCGGCTCGACCTCGTGCCGAGACGAGTTGCGCTCGAAGAGTCGCACTTCCCACCGAACGAAGCCTCTGTCGATGCGTTGAACGCGTTTCGAACTCCGCCGCAGCGGCGGCTGATCTTCGAGGAATTTTTTCTCTTTCAGTTGGGACATGCGTGGCGCAGGCACGACAGCAGCGTGGAGCCCAAACCCTGGGTGCCCACAGTCGATGACCGAATCCGTCAGTCAGCCGCAAGCGTGCTGCCGTTCAAGCTGACGCCGGGGCAGCGTCAAGCCGCCAAGGAGATCGTCGACGACATGCGGTCGCCAGCGCCAATGCATCGATTGCTGCAAGGCGATGTCGGCGCGGGGAAGACCATCGTGGCGTTGCTGGCGGCCATCGTGGCAATGGAGAACGGCCTGCAGGTCGCCTTCATGGCGCCGACAGAAATCCTGGCGAACCAGCACTTCTCGAACATCGCGCGCCTGCTGGCCTCGTCGCGGTTCCGGGTGGACCTGCTGACCGGCAACACGCCGGGTCTCCAGAAGCACACCGTCACGTCGCACATCGAGCGCGGCACCACCCATCTCGTCGTGGGTACCCACGCGCTGGTGCAGGAAGCGGTCACGTTCCATAAGCTGGGGCTCGTCGTCATCGACGAACAGCATCGGTTTGGTGTCGAGCAGCGTGCGACGCTGCGTGACAAGGGACTGCGGCCTGACGTGCTCCTCATGACCGCGACGCCGATTCCGCGAACGCTGGCGTTGACCGACTACAGCGAGCTCGAGGTCTCGAAGATCACCGACCTGCCACCCGGCCGCAAGCCGGTGCGCACGCTCGTCAAACCTGAGTCGCGACGCGACGAAGTGTTCGCGCTGATTCGAGAAGAACTGGATCGAGGGCGGCAGGCATACATCATCTATCCGCTGGTCGAGGAATCCGAGAAGGTCGATCTCCGATCGGCAACCGAGATGGCCGACCACCTGCAGTCAGAAGTCTTTCCTGCGTATCGCGTGGCGTTGCTGCACGGACGCATGAAGCAGGACGCCAAGGATCACGTCATGCAGTCGTTCATCGCGGGGCACACCCAGGTGCTGGTGTCAACGACCGTGGTCGAGGTCGGTGTCGACGTACCAAATGCGTCGGTCATGGTGGTCGAACACGCCGAACGTTTCGGGTTGTCGCAACTCCACCAGCTGCGGGGCAGAGTCGGACGGGGAGCGGCTGAATCGGTGTGCGTGCTGCTGTATCAGGCGCCGTGGACCGACGATGCACGCGAACGCCTGAAGACCATGGCCTCGACCAACGACGGCTTTCTGATCGCCGAGCGTGACCTGGAGCTGCGAGGTCCCGGGGACGTCTTCGGTACCAGACAGTCGGGGTTGCCGAAACTGCGGACAGGGGATCTGGTGCGGGATCGCGACATCATGGAGTCTGCACATCACGAAGCCCGTCGCCTCGTCGATGAGGGCGGCCTCACCGAGGAGCTCAAGTCGTTCGTGCAGCTGCGGTGGCAGGAGCAGTTCGGGCTGATCGAGGTCGGCTGACGTTGCGCGTGATCGCCGGTCGCTTCAAAGGTCGACGGCTGAAGACGCCGAAGTGGGAAGGCCTCAGGCCGACCTCGGACAAGCTGCGCGAGACGCTGTTCAACATCCTCGCGCCACGCATCGCGGGCGCGCGAGTGCTCGATGGATATGCTGGTACTGGTGCGCTTGGTATCGAGGCGATCAGTCGGGATGCGGCGCATGTCACGTTCATCGAACGCGATCGTCGCGCGGCGGCGCTCATCGAGGAGAACGCGCACCTGTGCGGGATGGAGGGCGGCAGCTATACTATCGCTTGCAGTGACTTTCTGACCTGGCGGAACGGTGACATCGGCGGCTTCGATCTGATCCTGCTGGATCCACCGTACGAGATCAGGAACATTCAAGACGTGCTCGATCGGGCGGCCGGCCTGCTCTCGTCGGAAGGGCTCGTCGTGCTCGAGCGCGCCACACGCCTGGAGCCTGACGTGCCACTCGCGCTCGAACGGGTACGTGACGTCAGATCCGGCGACAGCACATTGACGATGTTCATCCGGGCCAGGCGCGCGTCGCATCTGGCGGAGCATGTATGAGCCCACCTGAGCCCCCGAATGGCCGCCTGGCGATCTTTCCCGGCTCATTCGATCCGATCACCAACGGTCACGTCGACATCATCCTGCGCAGCGCGCATCTGTTCGAGCGCGTGCTGGTCGCGGTGCTCGTCAACCAGGAGAAGAAGCCGCTGTTCACGCCCGAGGAACGCGTCACGATCATCCGTGAGGTATTCTCCGAGTACCCCAACGTCGAGGTCGATACCTTCGACGGGCTGCTCGTGGATTACGCGCGGCGTCGGCGCGCCAGCGCGATCATCCGGGGGATTCGCGCGGTTTCGGACTACGAGTACGAGTTCCAGATGGCGCTGATGAATCGGCACCTCGAGCCGTCGCTCGAGACGGTCTTCATGATGCCGGCAGAACAGTACACGTATCTGAGCTCGCGGCTCATCAAGGAAGTGTTCAGCCTCGGTGGCCAGGTGACGGGCCTCGTACCGTCGGCCGTCGAGACCTGGATGCGGCGCAAACACGGGAAGCAGTCGTGAACACCTTTGCCCGTCGTCTCGAGCAGGTGTCGGTGTCCGCAACCCTCAAGGTCGCGGCCGAGGCCGAGCGGCTGCGACGCGCGGGGTTCGACGTCGTCGACTTCAGTGCCGGCGAACCGGACTTCGCAACACCGGCACACGTGAAGCAGGCAGGGAAGTCGGCCATCGACGCCAATTTCACGCGCTACACGGTCGCGCCCGGCATTCCCGAGCTACGCGACGCCGTCTGCGCGCGATACCGCCAGGACTACGGGATCGACATCGCCCAAACCGAGGTGCTCATCACCGTGGGCGGCAAGCAGGCGCTCTTCAACACGGCGATGGCGCTCTACGATCCCGGCGACGAGGTGATCGTTCACGCGCCCTGCTGGCCGACGATCCCGGAGCAGGTGAAGCTGATGGGCGCCACGCCCGTCGTGGTCAACACGAAATCCGAGGACAGCTTTGCCGTGCGTGCCGAGGCGATGATCTCGGCGATCACACCGAAGACAAAGGCGATCATCCTCAACTCGCCCAGCAATCCAACCGGTGCGCTCATCGATGAAGGCACCGTGGCGGCGATTGCCGACGCAGCGGCTGCGCGTGGTATCTGGATCGTTGTCGACCTCTGCTACGAGCAACTGATTTACGACCCGGTCGCTCACAACCTGCCCAGGGTCCTCTTCGCGCGTCACCGCGATCGCACCGTGCTGGCCGGCTCGGCATCGAAGGGATACGCGATGACCGGGTGGCGCTGCGGCTGGAGCGTCGCGCCGAAGGAACTGACGGCCGCGTTCAACATGATCCAGGGGCAGTCGACGTCCAACATCACCTCGATTACGCAGAAGGCCGCGCTCGCCGCGCTCAAGGGCCCGCAGGACCCGGTGTTCGACATGCTGGACGAATATCGGAAGCGACGCGACAGCATTCACGGCTGGCTCACGGCGCATCCGGGCTTTCGTTGTGTAAAACCCGGCGGGGCGTTCTACCTGTTTCCCGACGTTTCCGCCCTGCTCTCTGAGGGCGGCATGCGCACGTCCGCCGACTTCGCACAGGCGCTGCTCGAGCGCGAGCATGTGGTGGTCGTCCCCGGTGAAGGCTTTGCCGCGCCCGGCTACATTCGGATCTCGTATGCGACGTCTATGGATCGACTGCGCGAGGGAGCAACGCGCATGTTGCGTTTCGTCGAGTCGCTGCAGCGGTCCGGAGCCGGCGCCGCGCACTGATCGTGTCACTCAGCTTTCGTGAATCGGTCGCTCGCGCGGTTGGTGTCGACCACGTTCGCGACGATGACGCGTCGCGCGCGGCGTATGCCGCCGATGCGCTGGGGCAGGCGCACCTGCCCGACCTGGTTGTCATCCCGGCCACGGCAGGCGAGATCGCCAACGTCGCCCGGCTGTGCACCGAGCACCGGGTGCCGCTCGTCGTCCGCGGCGCAGGCACCGGATATACCGGCGGCGCCGTGCCGACGCGTGGGGGAGTCGTCCTCTCGCTCGAGCGAATGAATCGAATCCTCGAGATCGACGAGGTCAATCTCCTCGCCGTGGTCGAGCCCAACGTGATCAACGCGGATCTCCAGCGCGCGGTCGAGCGCGTCGGGCTGTTCTATCCGCCCGATCCCGCCAGCCTCGAGTCCTCGTCCATTGGCGGCAACGTGGCCGAATGCGCCGGCGGTCCCCGCGCCTTCAAATACGGCACGACGAAGCGCTACGTGCTGGCGCTCGAAGCGGTGCTGCCAACCGGGGAGATCGTGCGGACCGGTTCGAAGGCCGTCAAGAACGTCGTTGGCTACGATCTCTCGCAGTTGCTCGTCGGATCCGAAGGCACGCTGGCGATCATCACCAGGGTGACACTGCGGCTGATTCCCAAGCCTTCGGTGCGGGCGACGCTTGCGGCCACCTTCAGCGACGTGCGGCAAGCGGTCGATGCCGTGACGGGATTGATCGGCCGTCGCGTCGTGCCCGCAGCCATCGAGCTCGTCGACGGTGAGTCGTTGCGTGCGGTCGAGGCCTACCTCGGGCGCAGCGTGGTCCCACCGGGCGCAAGCGCAATGGTCATCGTCGAATGCGACGGCGGGGAGGCGGCAGTTGGAGCGGAGAATCGCCTCGTCGAGGAAGCCTGTCGCGCTGCCGGTGCGATGGAGATTCGCCGGTCCGCGAGCGAAGCCGAGCGCGAGGATCTCTGGAGTGTCAGGCGACAACTGTCGCTCGCGCTGCGCGCGACCGGGCTGCTGAAGATCAACCACGACGTGGTCGTGCCGCGCGGGCGTATTCCGCAGTTGCTCGATGCCGTGACGGAGCTTGCGCGGGTATACCGGCTTCGCGTCGCGTCCTTCGGCCATGCCGGCGATGGCAACATTCATGTCAACCTCATGGTCGACAAGGAGGACGCTGACGAGTTGAAACGAGCCCGCGCGGCGGAGCGGCAACTGTTCGAGCGAGTCGTGGCTCTCGAAGGCTCGATCAGCGGCGAGCATGGCATCGGGTTTGCCAAGGCACCATATCTGTCGATCGAGCTCTCCGAAGAGGAGATCGCGCTCATGAAGCGCGTCAAGACAGCGTTCGATCCCGCAGGCATCCTGAATCCGGGAAAGATATTCCCGTAGCACGTTCCTTGCGATAATCCAGGCATGAACAAGACCGTAGCCGTGGTCGGCGCCTCGAGCGATCGACGCAAGTTCGGCAACAAGGCCCTCCGTGCCTTCGTCGCAGAGGGCTACACGGTATACGCCATCAATCCGAATGAAGAGGCCGTCGAGGGATTGCAGACGTACTCATCGGTGCTCGATGTGCCTGGCCCGATTGAGATGGCGACCGTGTATGTCCAGCCGGACGTTGCCGAGAGCCTGCTACCGGAGTTCGAGAAGAAACAGATTCCCGAGATCTGGATCAACCCGGGCGCCGAAAGCGACAGCCTGATGGCCGAAGCGAAGCGGCGAAAGCTGAACCTGATCTACGCGTGCAGCATCGTCGGGATCGGGCGCAGCCCGAGCCAGTTCTGAAAGTAGGGCCATGATCACGATCAGATTGCGCCGTAACGGTCCGTACGTGATCGAGAGCGACGAGGCAACGGTCGTTGACTGGGAGGGCGTGGCGTATCCAATCGATCGCCGCCCGATCGCGCTCTGCCGATGCGGCGCGTCCTCGACGAAGCCCTTTTGCGACGGCACGCATCGCAAGATTGAATTCGACGGAGGGTCCGAAGCGCAGAAATGACGGGCGTCACTGCGCTGTACTCAGCGCGAAATGACGCCCGGTGTGGCCAGACTCATTCGAGTTCGACGCGAACCTCGAACGACGATGAGAGGGTCGTGTTCACTTCCGAGCCTGCAGGCAGATTGACGTCACGGCCGCGCGTCGCCAGCACTGTGCCGGCGCCAGCCGCACCACCAATCGCCGCACCCTTTGCGGCTCCACTGCCGCCACCCAAAAGGCCTCCGATAGCAGCGCCGACACCAGCGCCCACGCCGACCTTGGTCGCATCTTCACTCTTCGTCGCTTCACCCTCGAAGCTGACGACGTTCGTACGAGCCTGATCGCGCTGCCCCTGGATCTCCGCTTCCGTGAAGCGGAACGCCAGATGCGAACGTCCGCGAACGCGCCCCGCGCGCTCGACCTCTGTCACGCTGCCATGGAACACGGTCCCGGCAGGAAACACGGTGAGCCCGTCGACGACAACCGAGCGCCGCAGTTTTGCCGACACAGGAGTCTCGACCTGGGCGGTCTCGCTCGTGAGCGGTGTTATCAGTTCGAGCGCCAGCTCAGTTCCAGCGGGGGCTGAAACCTCTCTGTATCGCGGCTTCGGGGGCGCCACGGGACGGACCGG
>JAICEG010000084.1 GCA_025924295.1 Vicinamibacteria bacterium | reverse complement strand
TGACATCAAGAAAAGCGGCCACTTCATCGCCGGCGAGGCGCTCAAGCCGGTCAATACGGCGACCACCGTACGCATGAAGAACGGCAAGATCTCGACGACCGACGGCCCCTTCGCCGAAACGAAGGAGCAGCTGGGCGGCTTTTACATGATCGAGGCGAGGGACCTGAACGATGCGTTGCAGGTCGCGTCGAAGATCCCCTCGGCACGTACCGGATGCGTGGAAGTGCGGCCGATCGAAGTGTACATGTGACCGAGAGCGCGGTCGCCAGCCAGATCGAGGCGCTCTATCGCTCGGATTCGCGCCGTGTCCTGGCGACGCTCATACGGCTCGTCGGAGACTTCGACCTCGCAGAGGAAGCACTGCATGAAGCTTTCGCGGCTGCCGTCGAGAAGTGGCCACGCGACGGGTTGCCCGGCAACCCGTTCGCGTGGCTGGTTTCGACCGGCCGCTTCAAGGCAATCGATGTCCTGAGACGTCGGACTCGCTTCGATGCTTCGGTTGCGGAGCTTGGGAAGCAACTGGAGACCTCGGTCGACCCTGTCGGGCTCGACGAGCAGTTTCTCGAAGACGACCGCTTGCGGCTCGTTTTCACCTGCTGCCACCCGGCACTCCCGCCGGACGCCCAGATTGCACTGACGCTGCGTGAGGTGTGCGGCCTCACGACGGAAGAAATCGCCCGCGCGTATCTCACCGCTCCGCGTACCGTGGCCCAGCGCATCGTCCGCGCCAAGGCCAAGATTCGTGACGCCGGCATTCCCTACCAGGTGCCGGAACGCGCCGAACTGCCGCGCAGGCTCGACGCGGTGCTTTACGTCATTTACCTGGTGTTCAACGAGGGCTACTCCGCGTCCTCTGGCAGCTCGCTGACCCGCCACGACCTGTCTGCGGAAGCGATTCGACTGGGTCGCCTGCTCGCGGAGCTCCTTCCGGAAGCCGAAGTGATCGGCCTGCTGGCGCTGATGCTTTTGCAGGAATCACGGCGCGCCGCGCGCACGTCGGCGGACGGTGAGCTGGTATTACTGTCCGACCAAGACCGCTCGCTGTGGAATCGTGACTCGATTACCGAGGGACTCGCACTCGTCGAGCGGGCACTGAGGTCGCTCCGCTTTGGCCCTTACTCGCTCCAGGCAGCGATTGCAGCGGTACACGCGGAGGCGCACACAGCCGACGCGACCGACTGGCCGCAGATCGTCGGCATCTACGATGTGCTCGTTCGGGTTGATCCCTCGCCCGTGATCGAGCTGAATCGCGCGGCGGCCGTGGCGATGCGAGATGGGCCGGCAGCGGGGCTTGCCCTCATCGACGGAATCCTCGCGCGCGGAGAGCTCGCGGACTATCAGTTCGCTCACTCTGCACGCGGGGAACTGCTTCGAAGGTTGGGCAGAAACGAAGAGGCCAGAGCCGCATACGAGCGAGCCCTGGCACTCACCAAACAGGACACCGAGCGTCGATTCCTCAAGAAGCAAGTTGCCGGTTGTTGATTCTCCAGCGGAAGCCCAACACGAACGAATGTACTGCCTCGCGGCCGGGTTCTCCGTCCGTTGCGGAAACGCCCCCGAAGTCTTCCGCTTTGAATCCGCTTGGGTAGATGCGGAGATTATAGGAAAGGTCGACCCCCCAGTTCTTGCTGAACGGGATAACCACACCGGCCGGTCGAAGTTTCAATGCGGCGTTCGAGAAGGTTGGGAAATTATCACCAAACATCAGATTGTACGAGACGCCGAGAACGCCGTGGTAAATCTGGAGATCCAGATTGAAATCCCTGACCTGCCACGACTTTGATTCGAATTCAATCATCGGATCGAACGACAGCATCTGGACGTCGCCCCATCCGTACGGTTGGCCGTTGATAGTCTTCTTGACGGAAAAGTAATAGCCGCCGCCAACAGAAAGCCACATTCTCTGATCAGGCTGGTTCTCGGCGAACAACAGTGGTAGAGGGGCTGATACCTTGCACGACTGCCACGTTCCCTGGAAGGTAAGTCGGCACTCCAATCCGACTCCAATCATCCGAGGGCCGCTCATCTCCAGGATGATCTCTCCTATACCAGCGCTCGCTGCGCGCGGATATGCAAGTAACGCAACGAGCATAGATACACAAATCCAGAAACGACGTTGTGACATTGAAGCCTCCAAGTCGTGAGAACTACGCGCGACTACCTCTCCCTTTCCCGATCGAAGAGAAGTCCGGTATCAGCTGTTCTTCGAAAACCTGCTATGTCCTGCCGAATCCGGTGACGAGGTCGGCCTGGCTCGTGGGGTGCGTAGACCAGCAGTTCGTCCCCGGCAGTACCTATAACGAACGCCGTACGATTATCGAACTCGACGACTGGATATCGTTCCCAAACGATTCGGCGCGGAAGGACTGTCCAACCCATGAACGCGATGGCGATAGCCACGATGCTCCACTTCAGAACCTTAATCGTCGAAACCGTCGTCGTGCGTCGTTCGAGAGCAGGAAACCACCGCCAGACGATCAACCCCAGCGCCATGGCCAGATAGGTTGAAAGATAGAAGTGGTTCAGATGCTGACCACGTCCAGGCGTTCCAAGTATCGATAGATCCTCAGTCGTCGACGGATCATCCATCACGGTATACAAGGCGCCAAAGTAATCGGCAAAGACCACGACGTTGAGCGTGACCCACGAGACGGCCCCCACCAGCGCGATCGCCGAGGCCGTGACCACGGGATCCCACGAGTTGGCGAGCGCGACGAATCGATTCCAGTGGTTTGCGATCAGGGGTCGAAACATCAGGTGCAGGACGGTGAATCCGCCGAGAACGGCGACGCCGAACGCCCCGTACAGCATGAACGGGATCGTGCCCTGAACGCCGACGTAGACGATCGCGGGAATGCCGAGTGAGAAGTCAGGATCAACCCTGAGAATGATGTCGAAACCCCTTGCGGCAACGAAGCCAAAGAGCACTATCAGTGCACTCAGAACCGCGCCTGCCACAGCCACGCGCTTGGTGTAATTCCATGCCGTCTTCCATGCAGTACGTCGAGGAGCGACACTAACGGGCTCGGGACGTGTCGACGGCTCACCGGCGAGCTTCGCTTCCATCTCACCTGCGGAGTTGTAGCGTCTCTCCGGATTCGGATCGATGGCCCGTTCCACTATTGCAATGAACGACTCCGGCAGATCGGGCCGCTCGTCTCGCAAGCGACGCCGCTGACTTTTCTGATGCGCCTCGACCAGCGCCGCCGGCGAGGCGGCCTCGACGGGAAAGCTTCCCGTTACGAGGTGGTAGAGCAATACGCCGGCAGCGTAGATGTCCGTTCGAACATTTGCACTCTCACCTCGTAGTAACTCCGGGGCGAGATACAGCGGCGTGCCCTGCGCGCGCGAGCCGATGGCGTCGCCCACGAACTCGCCCGCGCCGAAATCCATCAGGATGATCCGCCCGCCATCGTGGGCGCGCATCACGTTCTGCGCCTTCACATCACGATGAATGAGCTTGGCCTGATGGACGGCAGCCAGGGCTCGACACACTTCCTGGCCGATGCTGACTGCCTCGCCCGCACTCAGCCTGCCCTTCGCGACTCTTGCCGCCAGCGTCTCACCGTCGACCAAGTCCATCCAGAAGCCAACACGGCCGTCGTGACGATCAGCGCCATGAACGGTGACGACGTTGACGTGGCGGACTCGGGCGAGCTTGCGCGCCTCGTGCAGGAGATCGGAGGGCTGGACGCGGCTCTCAGCCTCGCGCTTCAGCAGCTTGAGGGCAACGGGATGATCCAGCCACGTGTCGTGCGCGTGGTACACCTCGCCGTAAGACCCCTCACCGATCTTTCGGACCAGTAGGAGATGGCCCCAGGAGCCGCCTTCCCCCGGCGCTGGTGCAGTGGCAACGTGCGGCAGTCGTGGAGGTGGCCACGCGGCCGAGCCGCGTGCGCCGACGGGAACGGGAACGGGAACGGTGGTCTCGGGGTCTGGCGTTTCATCGACCTGCGAGCGATGAACCTGCGCGACCTCCGCGATGAGCCGAAGTTGCCGGATGATCGCGCGCGACTCTTCGTCAGGCGCCTCGCGTTCGAGCTTGTCCCAGTCGACCGACTCACCGTCGGCAACGGACTCGAACAGATTGTCGAGATCGTCTGAATCTCCGGCCATGCGCCCCGGCTCCAGTCACGCACGGCCGGTCTCGACGAGGGGTCGTCGCACGGATCGGGAGTCTGAACTCCGATTCCGGTGTCGGCTTGGCTGTCGGCGTGATGGCGAGGCTTACGATACTACGCGGCGGTGGTCAGCGGGTGTCTGACTTGCCGGGAGCATTGGGTGTAGAGGCCATCGCCTTGAGAAGGTTCCTGAGGGCCCGGACGACGGCCATTCGGGCAGCATCGGCGCTCGGCTTGCCCAGGGCAATGGCGATCTCGTCGTAACTTTGCTGCAGCTCGACGCGCGCGATGATGGCTTCGCGGTCAACCTCGCGCAGCGTCTTGAGCGCTGCCTCGTAGCGTTCGAGCGACTCCTGCCCGATCGCCCGCTCGAGCGGGGATGGTCCCTCATCCGGCTGGTCGTCCGACAGTTCACTTGCGGGCGGTCGTACTTTTACTTTGCGGATCTCGTCTCGAATGTGGTTGTTCACGGCCTGCCGCAGGTAGGCCTGGAGCGCCCCCGGATGCTTGGCCTCGAAGGTCTTCAGATGCGGGAGGGCTCGAAGAACAGCGTTCTGGACGAGGTCTTGTGTTTCAGCGAGGCTGCGCGCCCATTGCGGAAGGCGTCCACGCGCCCAGCGCTTCAGCGGAGGAATCGACCGTTCGACCAGGAGGTTGACGGCTTCCTCGTCGCCCTTCTTGAAGCGCTCGAGCAGGTCGATCGTGCTCTGCATCCCGACCGGCCGGTCAGGCAAACCTGTCTCCTGCATGGTCGCGGTGCCCATGGTAACCCCCTCCGGCTGGCTGCACCAGTCTCCCCGCGACCCTTGCTGCCGCGGTCATCTCGTCGGCCTCTCTTCTCACACTAGGGAAACGGGCGGTTACAGGAAACCGAACTCAGCCGTTGGAACTCGCAGTTCTGGCGGCCCCAAGGGCACGACCGAAGAGGGCGCCTAATGTCCCAAGGACCGTACTGAACATGACGAGGACCGGGACCAGCATGGTTGGAACGGGACCAGGCGGGCCCATCGGAAGCAGGTTCCCGATCGCGACCAGAACGAGATACAGGACCGACCCGCTTGCGCTGGCCACGATGGCTGCCAGCGTTCCCGTCCCGACGCGACCGGTTCGCCATGTCGCCAGCAGTCCACCACCCATCAGAATCACCGTCACCGCCACGGCCGGAACCCACCGCCGCGGGTAGTTGAACTCCGAGTAGTCATCGCGGACCCGGGCGAGAAATCGGTCAAGAGGATCGACCGGATCGAACACATCAACGAGCAGCCGCGTGACGAGCACGAGCGTGAGGAGAAGCCCCGCAGCCAGACCGATGCGCCACAAGGTCTTGGCATCGCCACGCGACCGCATCGAGACCAAAGACGCCAGGGTCAGAACGATCGAAATGGCGATGAACACGCCAAGGCCGACCGGTGGCCTGAAGTCGCTCTCAACGAGCGAGCCGAAGAGGATGACGACGCCCAGGCTCCCTGCTGCGAGCCACGTCCACGACGAACGCGCGACCCTTTCGAACATGCGGTCCTCCCGCAACCAGCCGACGGTTGCGCGAATCAATCCAGCGATGGTGATGAAGCTGACGACCTGGCGCATGTACCACAGCGTCGCGCCGAGCTCGCCGCGCTGCGGCAACGCGACTTCGCAGTACTCCTCGAGCAGATCACCGGAAATCGTGTCTCGATTGCGCGGTGCGAGGAGCGCACGCAGGATCGCCTCGGCCCAGACGGGTGGATGCCGACGCTCGCCCGATGCCCTGGTCATCGCGTCGTCCTGAGCGGCCAGCGCACACCTGCATAGAGGCGTTCCGATGCCGCCCTGGCGTCGTTGAGTGCTCGAACACCCGCCGGCGCGATGGTGTAGCACCTTCGGGGCCTGCCAACGCGCGCCGCCGTTCCAGCCTCGAGTTCCGAGGAGATGAGACCTTTCTGCTCGAGACGATCGAGCGTGGCGTACACGGCACCGGCCGCGATCTCGCGCCCAAGTCGATGCTGAACTTCTGTGAGGATCCCGCGGCCGTACGCTTCCTTGCCGAGAGTCGTGACCGGCCGCACCAGCGAGAGCAGCACGGCCTGTTCGAACGCGCCGAGCACAGCCGCCATTTGCCTACATTGTAGATAAACAGTTCGCGCTGTCAACTATCGCGTGCGCCAGTGGCTGAGTAATGCCCTGGGATCGTCGAAGATCGCGATGGCTCCGCTCAGGCTGTCGTCGGTCCAATAGCCGCCGCACCGCAATGAGATCGCATCGATGCCCGCGCGTTCAGCGGCCTCGATGTCGTACGGCGTGTCACCGATGAGGGCCGTGTGCGCCGGCCGGGCTCCCGCCTTCATCATCGCTGCGTGGACGATGTCGGGCTCGGGCTTGGACGACCTCGCGTGATCCTTCGACGCCCGGTCCGGAATCAGATCGTCAACCCCGGCACGCCGCAACAACGCTCTCATCTCGCCATCGTCGGCGGAGGTGGCAATGACGATGTCGACCCCGCGGCCATGGAGGAATTGAATGAGTTCCCGCGCCCCAGGCGTCGGTTCCAGGTCAGGCAGGCGCGCGCTGAAGAGTTCCTTCTTCCTGCGCGCAATCGCCTGCCCTTTGTCGGAGTCTTCGCTGACATGCGCGAACACCGGAAGGATCTTGTCGCCGCCCATGCCGATCGCGCGGCGGATCTCGGGCGGATCTGCGTCTACATCGTGGTCACGCAGTGCCTGCGTCCACGCCTCGGCATGGGCCCCGTTACTGTCGATGAGTGTACCGTCCACATCGAACAGAAGCGTTGTGTAGCGCAGCCGAAGTGGTGTCATCCCCGGCGCGCTCGGACTCAGTTCGGCATCCGGGTCTGCTGGTGACCCGGTCGCATCACTACCTTGATGCACGCATCTTCCTTGTCGCGAAACGTCCGATACATCTCGGGCGCCTCATCGAGCGTCACGCGATGCGTGATGATGAAGGATGGGTCGATCTCGCCGCGCTCGATCCGCTCGAGCAGCGCGGGCATGTACTTCTGCATGTGGGTCTGCCCCATCTTCAGCGTCAACCCCTTGGCAAAGGCCGCTCCCAGCGGGAACTTGTCGAGCCAACCCCCGTACACGCCCGGAATCGAGACGATGCCGCCCTTGCGGCAGGCGCCGATGGCCTGGCGCAATGCATGTGGTCGATCGGTCGCCAGGTACATGCTGGTCTTCGCGCGGTCGTACCACGCATCCAGTGTCGTGCCGTGCGACTCGAGCCCGACCGCATCGATGCACGCGTCTGGTCCCTGGCCTCCAGTGAGATCACGCAACGCATCGGGTACGTCGACCTCGTCGTAGTTCAGTACCTGGGCCTTGCCATGCGACGCCGCGAGGGCGAGGCGATCGGGGAATCGATCGATGGCGATGACTTTCTCCGCGCCGAGCAGGTAGGCGCTCCGAATCGCGAACTGCCCCACCGGCCCGCAACCCCACACGGCGATCGTGTCGCCCGGTTTGATCTGACAGTTCTCGGCCGCCATGTAACCCGTTGGAAAGATGTCCGAGAGGAAGAGCACCTGTTCGTCGGTCAGCGAAGACTCCACCTTGAGCGGCCCGACATCGGCAAACGGCACGCGCGCGAACTCGGCCTGTCCACCGGCGTAGCCGCCGTAGATGTGCGAGTAGCCGAAGAGACCCGATCCCGAGTAGCCGTACAGCTTCTCTGCCAGCCAGGCATTCGGATTCGAGTTGTCGCACAACGACCAGAGTTGTTCCTTGCAGAAGAAGCATCGCCCGCAGGAGATCGTGAACGGGACGACGACGCGATCGCCGACCTTGAGCCGCTGATTGTCGCGACCGACCTCGACGACCTCGCCCATGAACTCATGCCCGAGTACATCCCCCTTCTCCATTGTCGGGATGTAGCCACCGTAGATGTGCAGATCCGATCCGCAGATGGCCGTCGCCGTGACTCGAACGATGGCGTCTCGCGGATTGAGGATGGCCGGGTCAGGCACCGATTCGACGCGCACGTCTTCTTTGCCGTAGAAACAGACCGCCTTCATCTCCGACCTCCCGGGGCGTCGGCGTCCGCCCGCGCAACCTCGCCCGCTTCGAGCAACTGCTTCAGTCGGCGAAGATCCTCGCGAATCATGCTCGCGGGATTTCGGCCAAAGATGCTGGCCAGTAGTGCACCGGCTCGGCCGGCCGGCGGGCTGTACTGGAGATGCACGGAGACCTGCGTGCTGCGCCCGGCGCGCACGGTCGAGAAGTTCACCGAGCCGGCCGTGACGACATCGGATCCGGGCAGCGATTTCCAGCCGATGACCGAGTTCCCGACGTCGTTGATGATCTCGGCGTCCCATTCGACCTTCACGTGGGCGGGCCCATTGGCTTCCCAGTGCGACCGGCCGTTGCCGAGATCGGTGACGCACCTGAGATGCGTCATGAAACGAGGCAGGTTTTCGAGCGAGCGCCAGAAGCGATAGACCTCTGCAATCGGCTGCTCGAGTCGAATCGATTCACGAACATGGATGCCGCGATCGGCTGACAGCGCGACGCGCGTGTCATCAGTGGAGAGCACACCGTGCAGGAGAGGCCAGGAGCCCGACACGCCCTTGAACACAAGCGGTGCCGCCGCAACCGCGAGACACATTCCTGGCACGTTGCGCCGGCTGAACCCATACGCCATCAACGCGCCAGCGGTGGCGAGCGTGACCCATCGCTCGATTTCGGAATAGGCAACCTGATCCTCGAACGACTCGAGTACAACTGTTTCCATGCGCAACCTCGCCTTGAGCAGTATCGAGAAGCAGGTCGCGTACCACGGAGGAAGGCCCCGATCGTGGTGGGCGCCGCAATGCCGGCGCTAAGCGGAGGTAAGAACGAAAATGCGTCCTACCTTCGATCGTCAGTCTCGAGGCGATCGAACTTCTGCAATGCTTGGGTCAGCGTGTAGCGGGCGATTCGGCGTCCCAGCCGATGGCCGGCATCGGTCGAGTACCTGAAGTGATAGCCGAGCCGAACCCGCGAATCGGCGCATTCGAGGGCGGCCGCGCGAAAGCTCGGGAACGTACGCGTCGGCATTCCGGGCGGCGCCGCCGTCGACTCCATCGTGAACCCGCGATTCTCCCTGAATGTCTGCTCGACGATTCGGAACGACGCCGCACACCCGGCAGCATGGGCCGATACGTACTCGGGATGCGGCGGCGCAGGACGCAAGGATTCCCAATACGGGACCGGCGTCGTGCGCGGATTGCGGTCGGCGTCCGCCTCGCGCACCGCCGTGTAGGGGCGCCAATGGTTGTATTCGTACTTCGAGTCCCAGACGGCGATGTACGTATCAAAAAGCGCGATATTGATCTGCGCGAAGAGGCGCGCCCCGATCCACAAGTGGAGGTCGTGTACCGATGCCAGCTGCCGCGCCAGCCGATTGACGGACGTTTCCGCGAACTCCATCCACCAGATGGCGTATGCCGTCTGGTCGGCGGTCCGGCTGGTGCTGTCTACCGCGCCGGATTCCTGGACCTCGCGAAGAGCCTTCGCATAGGCCCGGCTCGTCAGGGCGGGTGGAGGCGCCGGCCGAAACTGCACGGGTGTCGCGAGGACGAAGGGGCGCGCGAATCGGAAGCCAGGCTGCGCGACAAATCCATTCCACGGCGGCGTTGTCTGGTACTGGCCTGGCTCGTTGCGGAACTGATACGTGCCCTCGTGATCGAAGCCGTCGCCGGCGCGGCGGGCGAGGATCGCCGCCGCGGCCGCGCGTCCAAGTTCGACGCCGCGATCGCGTAACGATCCTGGCGGCACTTTCGCGAGCCACACCTGAAGCTCGGCGTCGAGCGGCGCCTGCTGCCCGGGATAGAGTGCAGCGAGCACGTCGCGGCCGCTTTGCGCGGCCGCCGCGATCGGGTGGGCCGCCGTCAGCTTGCCGCGGAGCGCATACCGGCTGTAGACGCGCACGATCGAATTGAGCGCATCGTGCATCGCGAGATGCATCATCGCCAGCGCGCGATGTCCCTTGAACGACCCGAACTGATCATCGGCGTTCACGATGTCGATCGCGAGCTCGTTCCAGCGGACGACGACATCCGCACTGCGGGCAGCGGCATCGACGCCCTGACGAAGAAGGGATGCGTCGACTTCGTCATGGACCTGCGCCGCTGCCGAGACCGTGCTGCTTTCGAGCGTAGCAACTGCAATTGAGAGTACGAGTCCGATCGCGGTCCTGGTGGTCATCGGAGTGCTCCTTGGCTGGCTACGAGTTGTCCGGCGGGTACACGCGGAGGACGCGGCGGATGAATTGCAGCAACTCGTCGGCCGAGCGGAACTGGCTCGCGTCGCCAGAGACGACGTGCTCGACCTGCCCGGCGAGCTCGGCATCCACACGGCCGAACACGCGAATCACGAAGGCCCGATGGATCGACAGCGTGCACGGATCCGGCGGCTCGGATTTCGATGCGTCCACCCTCACGCTCCACGTTCGAGACAATCCAACCTCGAAGCGCCAGGCCGGATCCTGAGGCAATCCTGAAATTCCGTTGAGACTCGTCTGAGGGCGCGCGAGAACTGCGAGAATGAGGCGGGATGACGCCGCGCTACTTCGCGTTCGATCCGTTCTGCCTGGACGTCGTCGACGAGCGGCTCTGGCGGCATGCCCAACACGTGCCGCTCGGCCACAAGGCGTTCGCGGTGCTCGCCCGGCTCGTCTCGAACCCCAATCAGCTCGTCACGAAGGACGATCTGCTGGCGACGGCATGGCCGGACACGTCGGTCAGCGAGGCGGTGCTGACCACGGCAATGCGCGAGATCCGAGCCGCGCTCGGGGATACGGCGCGAACGCCGCGGTTCGTGCAAACGGTCTACGGGCGCGGCTACAGATTCATCGCATCCGTGACGGACGCACACGGAGGTGGCGCGGCCCTGTCAGGCGCGGCCCGGTCTGGACTCGTCGGTCGCGAGGCGGAGCTGGCGCGACTGCACAAGTGGTACGCGGAGATTCAGCTCGGATACCGCCGCGTCGGCTTCATCGCAGGCGAAGCCGGAATCGGCAAGACCACGATTGTCGACGCGTTCGTGACGGCCATCAGTGCCGGTGATTCAGTGCGGGTCTGCCGGGGCCAGTGCATCGAGCAGTACGGCGCCGGCGAGGCGTATCTGCCGGTCCTCGAGGCGCTGGGATGGCTGGTACGGGATCCCGGTTCGCACGCGGCGCACACGCTGCGCGACCTGGCGCCAAGCTGGCTCGTGCACCTCCCCTCTCTCGCAGGCGGCACCGAACGATCGAGTCCCGTGCCGCCGGCGCGCATGCTCCGCGAGCTCACCGACGCGCTCGAGACGTTGGCCTCGAACGAACCGCTCGTGCTCGTCCTCGAGGACCTCCATTGGAGCGACGACGCGACGCTCGAGTGGCTTGAGTACGTGGCGCGGCGACGGAGTCCTGCGCGACTCCTCGTGCTCGGCACGTATCGGCCTGTCGAATCGCTTCTTCAACGACGGCGGCTGCGGGACATCCTCGCCGAGCTGCGGCACCAGCCCCAGTGCGGCGAAATCGTCCTCGACTATCTCTCTGCCGGGGCGGTTCAGACGTACGTGCGTCAACACTGCGGTGATCTTCCCGAGCTCGATCGCGTGACCCAGGGCCTCCATCGGCGCACCGGCGGCCTTCCGCTGTTCCTCGCCGGCATCGTCGAGCAGATGGTCCACAAGCGGAGCGACGAACGCCGGCCGGCGAGCGGTATCGAGCTGACGACCGATCCGATCCCGATGAACGTGCGGCAGTTCATCGAGCGGCGCTTCGAGGAGCTTTCAGAGGAAGACCTGCGCATCGTCGAGGCCGCTGCCGTAGCGGGCGAGGCGTTTTCCGTCGCGGCCGTGGCCGCTGTGTCAAGCGCGAGTCACGACTGGATCGAATCGCGGTGCGAAGCGCTCATGCGTGAGCATCGCCTGTTCACACCGAAAGGCGTGATCGTCTGGCCCGATGGCACGATCGCCGCGGGCTACGCCTTTCGACACGCGCTCTTTCAGGAGACCGCGTTCGCCCGCATCTCGCCCGAACGGCGAGTGCGAATCCACTTCGCGATCGCTACGCGCCTCGAGAGCGCGTACGAGGCGAAGGCGTCCCAGGTGGCCGCGGAGCTCGCCATGCATTTCGAGCAGGCGCGCACGCCGAGCAAGGCGCTCGTCCATCTCGCGCAGGCGGCGCGGAACGCGATGGATCGATCCGCGTACCGCGAAGCGCATCGCCACATCACCAGCGCGGTGTCGATGCTGAACGCGGTCACCGATCACGTCGAACGGACGGATCGCGAGGCCACTGTGTCCCTGCTCCTCGGCCAGCTGCTCGATACGACCAGGGGATGGGGCACTGAAGACGCTGCCCGCGCGCACGAGAAGGCCCGCGATCTCTGCGCCGCCCTCCGCGACGAACCGCGATGGTTCCAAGCGACGTGGGGCCTGATTGCATCGTGCGTCGTGCGCGCGGAGCTCCATAGGACGCAGGAGCTGTCGCGCAGCCTCCTCGTTCTCGCGAAGCAGCGGCGCAACCGTCTGTTCCGGATGGCCGCGCACGTCGAGCTGGGCGGGGCCGCGCTGATGCTTGGCCGCAGCGCCGCCGCACGGCGTCACTTCCTGCTGGCCGGGGCGCTCGACGATTCCGGCGCGGGACCTCAGATAGCGCCGTTCGGCATGGACATCGGGATTTTCGCGCGGGCATGGTCGACACACCTGTCGTGGCAGGAGGGCTATCCCGATCGCGCGCGAGCGCTCGCCGAACAGACGATCGCCGACGCCGATCGCATCAACCATTCGTTCACACAGACCGTCACGCTCGCGTATGCCGCGATGCTGGCGCAATTCCGGAGAGACGTCGAGGACGTGGGGCGGCTCGCCGGATCCGCGATCGAACGCGCGTCGGAACACGGGTTCCCCTACTACCTCGCCTGGTCGGAGATCCTGCGCGGGTGGAGCCGCGCCATCGGTGGCGCACGCGACACAACGATCGACGAGATGCGAAGGGCGATCGACGCTGTGCGAACGATCGCGGGGCTGCGCCTGCCCTACTATCGCGGCCTGCTCGCCGAGGCGTTGGGCTGTGCTGGACGAAGCCGTGAGGGGTTACAGGAGATCGCGACCGCTCTTACGGAGGTCCGCAGGACCGGCGAGTGCTGGTGGGAGCCGGAGCTGCTCCGCATTCGAGGGACGCTGCTGTGGGACGCGGGGCGCGGCGCGGAGGCCGACGCGGAATCGAGCTTCCGCTGCGCGATCGATCTCGCCCACAGACTCGGCGCGCGTGTGCTGGAGCTGCGCGCAATCGTCAGCCTTGCCCACCTGCAGCGCGACGACGACAGGACGCTCGACGCGACGCGCCGGCTGCTGTCGAACGCGTACGCTGGTTTCACGGAGGGGTTCGACACGCCGGATCTCGGCGACGCGCGAGCGCTCCTTCGACACGACGCGCTCAGCGCGCCTGGAGGATCCCGCCGCCGGACGCGAGCGACGTGAGCAGATCGATCGGCAGATGTGCGAGCAGTGCTCGACCCGATACCTCGGGTGTGTGTGATGTCTCCGGAATGGACCTGCGGAGAATGGTCGGGGCGACTGGATTCGAACCAGCGACCTCTCGGTCCCGAACCGAGCGCTCTACCAGGCTGAGCCACGCCCCGACGGCAAGAGCAGAACGCCTAGTGTAGCACGCGGAACAGCTTCGACGCCGTCAACTCCGAGTCTTGAGCTCGAACCTCGTTGAAGACTACCGTATTAAGGCCATGCCGATTTACGAGTACGAGTGCCGTGGGTGCGGACGCCGGTTCGAACAGCTCGTACGCACCGGAGATACGCCCGCGTGCCCGTCGTGCAGCGGACAGGACCTGCAGCGTCTGCTCTCGCATACTGCCGTCAGTACCGAGCACACGCGTCAGAACTCGTTCAACAAGGCGCGCGCACGGGCCAAGCTGGTGCAGCGCGACAAGGACGTGGCGCAGGCCGAGTACGAGCGCAAGCACCACGAAGAAGGACACTGAGGCGGGTCTACCGACACCCGCCCTGCGAGCTACCGGGTCGTCTGTAGTGTGAGTCCTTCCACATACGCGAGCGCGTCGTGGGCGGTCATGTCCGGCTGGAGCGGCGTAATCGAGATGTACCCGTCGCGCACGGCTTGGTAGTCCGATCGATCGTGCGGCTCCCAGTTGTTCTGCCCTTCTTCGATCCAGTAGTACGGGCGGTGTCGCGGGTCGACG
>JAICEG010000083.1 GCA_025924295.1 Vicinamibacteria bacterium | reverse complement strand
GTGATCGTGGACCCGTTCGAAGGCGGCCAGTCCAATGGCGCAGCCAAGGACGGATTCACGTATGCCGAGTTGCACCGCGCCATGCGCGAGCGCCGCAACCCGCCTCCGGCCGATCGCCTGCAAGCGCACGTATTCGTCGCCAACTACCTTGCCGGCAAGAACGGCCGGAACGTGCTGGGCGTGATGTACGACTTTGCCGCCGGCGACCTCAACAAGCGACCGCGCGAAGGCGTCGCGATCTTCGGCCGTCACCCCTTGCTGTCGGATCCGCGCGTCGGCCGCGACGAACGCGAGCGCGAGTACGTGTTCACCCTTGTTCATGAGGTCGGCCACGCGCTCAACATGCTCCATAGCTTCGACAAGGGCCGGCCGGCGGCGCTGTCGTGGATGAATTACCCGCACCTGTTCCCGCTGGGTACCGAGGCTGGTCCCGGGCACAACGGCACTTCTGAATTCTGGGCCGCGTTCGAGCAGACCTTTGACGATCTCGAGGCACACCATCTGCGCCATGCGACTCCGCGCGAGATTCGCAGCGGGGGATTTGCATTCGGGGTGTACGAAGAAGGGCCAAGCTCGGTCTACATGGGCGGCACAGCCAACCCCCGGCTCACGCAACTCGGGTCGAACCCCCTGCGTCAGGCGCCGGATGTCACGCTGCAGGTCAAGGCAGAGAAAGATTTCTACAACCTCGGTGAACCGATCTTCGTCGAGCTGACAGTCAAAGCGACTGGCCGCCTGCCGGTCCGCGTACCGGAGGCACTCGATCCGAGTGAGGGCTTCACCAGGTTTGTCATCGAGTGGCCTGACGGGCATCGTGAGCGCTACGCGCCGCCGCTTCGCGTCTGCATGCGAGTGCCCACTGCGCTCCAGACGTCCGGCACCGAGATGGAATCGCATGCGATTCCACTGTTCCTGGCGGCACGGGGGCCGCTTTTCACCGTGCCGGGCCGCTATCGCCTGTGGACCGAGCTCGCAGGCATCGACGGCAACAAGGTCGCCTTTGCCGATCCGCTCGACATCACGATCGTCTCGCCCGACCTGCAGACACAGCGTTTTGCAGAGAAGCTGTGGACGACGCCGGGCGCGTTGGAAGCGATGTATCTCAGGCACCCGCTTGCGGAGTTCGACGCGTGGCAGGAGATCACTGCCGCCGCGGATGATTTCGAGCTGGGGAAGAAGCCGCACAACGCCACTGCGGCGTACCTCGCATTCGTCGGCGCGATGGGATGGTCGCGGCCGTTTCAGTACGTGGATCGTCGCGCGAAAGAATCCGATCTGGCTCGCATGCTCAAGCGGCTGCGAGAGATGAACCCTGAGGGTCTTCCGCCGTCGATCCGCAAGCGGGCGCAGGCGATGCTCCAGGAGCAGCGCGCCCCGAGATCCAGGGTGGTCGTGAGTAGCGCGAAGGACCTACTGCGTGAGTCGATTCCGCCGAACGGCCTCTTCGGCGACGTCGGCCTCGATCTGCCGTCGGCGCCCCCACCGAGTCCGATCAACCCCTTCATCGTCGTCCCCTTCCTCAAGGGCAAGCCGTCGGTCGCTGACATCGTCTCGTGGAACATCCAGCATTTCCACGGCTCGACGAAAAACGGGCGGATCGAAACGATCGCGGAGTACATGGATACCTTCCGCTGCGACTTCTGGGGTTTGCAGGAGACTGATGCGGAGGCGGTCGAGGAGCTGGTCGATGCCCTGAACGCGCGGGGCAACCTGGAGTACGGCTTCGAGTGCGTCGAGGGCAAGGGACAGCAGAGCTCCTGCATCTTCCGCAAGGACACCACGCGCGTGCGCAAGCTGCCGCTGCCCGCCGGGTTGTTCGACGGCAAAGTGCAGGTGGTCAAGAAGAAGACCGGCGAGAAGAACACGAAGAAGGTGTTCCTGCGCGATCCGTTGATCTGCGACGTCCGCGTCGTGCAGGGCAACCTTAAGGCCTTCGACTTTCGCTGCGCGATCGTTCACACGAAAGCTTTCGATAACACGCTGAAGGACACTGGCACCGGTATGCGGCAGGCGGCATCGAGGGCGCTCGAGAAGTGGGTGACGAAGGGACTGGAGGAAGGGAGCGAAAAGGACTTCCTCGTCATGGGCGACATGAACGCCGAAGAGGCCAAGGAGGGGCTGTCGGCGTTCGCAAAGAGCAAGAAGATGAAGCTGTTGTCAGTGGGGATGCGCGCGAAGCACGGCAAAGAGGGCGAGCGCGGCGCCATCACGCGATTCAAGAGCGGCCGCCTCCTCGATCACATCGCCATCACGAGCGACACGGTGTCGTTCATGCCCAAGGGTGATGAAAAGGAACAAATCATCATCCGCTCCGATGTGAGCGTGAAGGGCTTCACAAAGCCGGTGCCGGGCAGCAAGCCAGGGGGACTTCAGCAGTTCAAGTTCTCGGATCACATCCCGGTCGCTGTGCGCTTCATCATCAGCAAGGACACGGACTGAGGCTCGCAGGACGTCACTCGCGCAACATGATCACCGGATCAATCCGGGACGCTCGGCGTGCGGGCAGGAACGACGCAAACAGCGCGATGGCGAGCAGAACGAAAGTGATGGTGATCAGCACGACTGGATCGAGCGCGCTGATTTCATACAGGTGACTCTGCACGATCGTGCGGAGAGCGACTGTACCCATCAATCCAAGGAACACGCCGCCGAAGGCCATGACGGCGCTCCTCTTCATCACCAGCCCCAGGACCTCGCCGGCCGAGGCGCCCAATGCCGCGCGGACGGCGATCTCACGCGTCCGTTGTGTCACCGAATAGGCCATCACTCCGTAGATGCCGACCGCGGCGAGAATCAGTGCAATAGCGCCAAACACGGCGAGCAGCGCCATCGCGAGACGCTGGCGCGCAATCGAAGCCTTGATGGTGTCGGCATACACGCCGAATTCGACAGGCAGCGTCGGAGCCAGGGCGGCAACCTCAGCGCGAATCGTGGGTACGAGGCTTGCCGGGTTGTCCAATCCCGTCTTCACGGCAAGAACCCGCAGCCGCGTGGTCATCTGATCGGAACTCATATAGACGTTCGGCAGCGCGGGATCCGACAGCGACACGAAGCGGATGTCGGGAACAACGCCCACGATCTCCGCGTCGTTGTTCAGTCGTTCGCCGAAGAAATATCCTCGGCCCCCGATCTGATAATCGCGGACGTTGAACAGGAGACGCTTTCCGAGCGGGCTCTCGCCAGCGAAATACTGGCGCACGAACGCTTCATTGACTAACACCACGCCCGGCCGGCCGCGCCGGTCGGTCGGCTGGAAGTCACGTCCAGCAGAAATCGGAACACCCATCGTCGAGAAGAAATTCGTTGCCAGCGGCCGGATTCGAACCTGGTGTTCGTTCTCGGAACGGCCATAGATCGAGATCGGCTCTGGCGTGGCCTCGACGACGTTTCGCAACAGCGGAAGAACCTGTGTATTGGTAACCTCGGTCACGCCCGGGACGGTGCGGATCCGATCCATCAGCTGGTGATAGAAGTCGATGATGGGTTGGTACCCCGAGCCCTCGAATCGAACACTCCCGTCGGGCTCCCTGTTCGCACGGATGTCGATGCGGTTCGGCGTCACAACCAGCCGCATCCACAAGACGCCGTCGGAATCGACGCCGGGATCGGTTCCAGCAAGCCTGACATAGCTGTGCAACAGCAGTCCTGCCCCGCTCACGAGGATCACCGCTAACGCGACCTCGGCGATCACGAGGCTCGTGAACACGCGATTCTCCGCCCGGCTCAGAGACCCGCCGCGGCCGCCACCGTCCACGAGTTGACGCAGGTGCAGACGACTCAACTTCAAGGCCGGAGCAAGTCCGATGAGCAGCGTGGTGAACAGAATGACGCCAGCGGAAAACAGCAGGACGGTTCCGTCGATCGTCACCGATCCCAGGCGCGGCAGATCGGCTGGACCAATCCCCAGCAGCACGCGCACGCCCGAATACGCGAGCACCACACCCAGGGTGCCGCCGACGGTGCACAGCAGCAGGCTCTCCGTCATGAGCTGACGGACAATCCGAAAACGGCCGGCGCCCAGGGCTTCGCGCAGCCCGATCTCATGTGATCGCACGTTCGCACGAGAGAATTGCAGGTTGGCCACGTTCACGCACGCGATGAGCAACAGGATGAGCGTCGCGCCCGACAGCAGCAACACCGTCGCGCTCATGTCGCCCACCACTTCGTCCAGCAATGGACGCACGGCGTAGACAAGAGGCTTTCCAGTTTCGGTGTTGGGTCCAAGACGGCTGGACAGCACCGCGAGTTCGCTCGCGAGACCTTCGGCGGTCGCCTGTGGCCGAAGACGGACGTATCCCAGGAAATTGATCCGGTCGGCCAGCGTCGGACCTGCGTCGAAGATCTCCCAGCTTTCTGCTCCCGCGGGAAAAGAAAAACCGGGGCGCGCCACACCGACAACCGTACGCTGGCCGTTATCGACGGTGATCGACGCTCCCACGATGTTCGGGTCGGACGCGAAGTAGTTCTGCCACGTCGAATGAGAGATGACGATCGAGCCCTGGGGCTCGTTCGGCGCGAACGGACGGCCCATGGCGATGACGTCCGTGAACACGTGGAAGAAGCGGTCCGTCACGCGGAAGGGCATGAACGGATACGGCAGCCGATCCTTCGACAGGATCGAGCCAGGCAGTGCCCAGGCCAGCGCCCCTGCCTCGACGAGGCGATGGTCCTCGTACAGCGGTTCCGCGAATCGCGGCGCCATGAGGCCCGTGGGCAATCCGTTCGAATCCATGCTCCGCAGCGCAAACAGGCGATCCGGCTCACGGTACGGGAGTGGCTCCAGCAGTACCGCATTGACGATGCTGAAAATGGCGGTCGTGGCTCCAATGCCGAGCGCGAGCGTGATGACGGCGACGGCCGAATGCAAGGGCTGGCTGACGAACTGCCTGACCGCGAACTGGATGTCGCCCCGGAGATCGCGAAGGTGACGCGTCATGCTTTTCTTCTTTTCAAGTCGAACGTCGATCTGGTGGCACTCCGACAGGATCGCGTCGTGATTTCCGAACTGGCGGCGCGCTTCGGCTGCCGCCGCATCCTGCGGCCAGCCGGCATCGAGGAGCTCGCGGGTGCGCGCCTCGATATGAAACGCGACTTCCTCGCGAAGATCACCGTCGATATCGCGCCCCCAGAAGGTCAGGTAGCGCCGCCACATGGGAGTCTTGCCCATCGTGTTTCATCGATTCAGCAGCCAGTCGGGTTTGTCGGTCGCACTGACGACCTTGCCGACTGCGCTTGCGAACCGCTCCCAGGTAGACAGCTCGAGCTGGAGCTGTTTGCGTCCGAGTTTGGTCAGCGAGTAGTACTTCGCGCGGCGATTGTTTTCCGACGTTCCCCATTCCGAATCGATCCACCCCTTGCGTTCCAGGCGATGGAGTGCCGGGTAGAGGACGCCCTCCTGCAACTCGAGCGCTTCATCGGTGACGTTCCGGATCCAGTAGGACACGGCGTAGCCGTGCATCGGGCCCCAACTCAACGCTTTCAGGATGAGGACGTCGAGCGCGCCCTTCAAGATGGCCAGTCGGTCGTCGGTCATCGCGCGTGATCCCTTGTACAGCTATGGGTATAGTCCATTTCCCATAGCAATGCAAGGGGTCGTCAGGGGCGAGATGCGCGACTCGCCGCAAGAACCGGTAAGGAAAATATCAGCGATTTCGAAGGGTGCGCTCGGCCGTGGGTCAGGGAATATCACCCAGTCGTGGTACCACAGCAAGGCCAGGGTCCTTGAGGGGAGGCAGTCGATGAACAGAATCGTGCACGTTCTCGCCGCTTTCACCGGAGCGGTGCTGCTGCCTGCGATGGCATTTGCGCAGGCCTCCATCACCGGCATTGTGAGGGACACATCCGGCGCGGTACTGCCGGGAGTCACCGTCGAAGCCGCCAGTCCTGTGCTGATTGAAAAAGTCCGTGAGGCCGTGACCGACGCCAATGGCCGCTTCCAGGTCGTCGACTTGCGCCCCGGAACGTACACGGTCACGTTCACGCTGACAGGATTCAACACCGTCAAGCGGGACGGCGTCGTGCTCACCGGCTCGGCGGTCGTCACCGTCGACGCCGACCTCCGCGTCGGCGCGCTCGAGGAAACAATCACGGTGACGGGCGAGGCGCCGGTGGTCGACGTGCAGAGCACCACGCAGCAGCGGGTGCTCAACGCGGAAGTGATCGACGCGCTGCCGAGTGCGCGTAATTACTTCGGTCTGGCGCGCATGATTCCTGGCACGCTCGGCGGCGGCAACGATGTCGGGGGCTCGCTGATTCAGGACGTCGGTCAGAGCCTCACGGTGCACGGCAGCCGCACGGTCGATCAGCGCATCACGATCAACGGCATCAACACGATGACCCTGCAGGCCGGCGGCAACATCGGCGGCCAGACGCCGGACATGGGCTCGGCCGCGGAAGTCTCGGTCGACACGTCCTCGCTGGGCGCCGACCTGCCGACCGGCGGCGTGCGCGTGAACTTCGTGCCGAAGGACGGCGGCAATACCTTCAGCAACTCGGCGATCTTCTCGTTCACCAGTGAAGCGCTGCAGGGCGACAACTTCACACCGGAGCTCCAGGCGCAAGGCCTCATCACGCCGAACAAGATCCTGCACGCCGTGGACTTCAACGAGTCGTTCGGCGGGCCCATGAGCCGCGACAAGGTGTGGTTCTGGGCCTCCTTCCGCATCAACGATGTGGCCAACGACGCGCCAATCTTCGTCAACAAGAACGCGTTCAATCCGAACGCGTGGCTGTACGATCCGGACACCGCCCAGCCCGGTGTCAACCGGGGCGAACAGTACAACAGCAGCATCCGCGTGACGTGGCAGGTGAACCCCAAGAACAAGATCGCCGGCACCTACAAGGCCGACAAGTGGTGCAACTGTCCCAGCCAGATGAGCGCGACGGTGGCGCCTGAGGCCGCCCGCGACCGCCGGTTCCCGCGCCTGCGCCAGGAGCACGCGGAGTGGACCTCGCCGGTCACCAACAGGCTGCTGTTCGAGGTTGTGGGCATGCACCTGTACGAGCGGTGGGGCGACATGCACCTGCGCGCGGACACCGGCTCGATCACCCAGGAGCAGGAAGACATTCAGTCGCAGATGATCGCCGTGACCGAGCAGAGCACCGGTCTCGTCTACCGCGGCCGCGGCCCCTTCTACAACAACACCGCGGTGCCCAGCTTCGCGTTCCGGGCGGGGGCGACCTACGTCACCGGCTCGCACGCCTTCAAGGTCGGCTGGAACCACACCTCCGGGTACCTGGATGAATCGCTGTACCAGTTGAACGACGGCCGCAGTTATCGCTTCAACACGGTCGCCGGTGTCACCACCCCCAACCAGATCACGATGCGCGGCAACTACCACGCGCGGACCAATCTCGACCGGGACATGGGACTCTACGCCCAGGACCGGTGGACGATGGACCGGCTGACGGTGGCCGGCGCGATCCGGTTCGACCTGTTCCAGACCAGCTTCCCGGAGCAGACGCTCGGCCCGGTGGCGCTCGCGCCGAACCGCAACCTCACGTTCCCGGCGGCCGACAACATCAACTGGAAGGACGTGACCTATCGCAGCGGTCTCTCCTACGACCTGTTCGGCACCGGCAGGACGGCGGTGAAGTTCAGCTTCAACAAGTACCTGCTCGGTCAGACGCTGAATGGGCTGGGCCGCGATCCCAACCCCGCGATCGTGGCCGGGGCGGTGGCACCGACCCGTACGTGGAACGACATCGATCGCGACTTCGTCCCGGACTGCGACCTGGTGATCCTGACCGCCAACGGGGAGTGCGCGCAGGTCAACAACCTCGCGTTCGGCTCGGCGGTCCCGACGGAGCAGTTCGACCCGGATCTCATCACCGGCTTCAACCACCGCCAGAGCAACTGGGAGACATCGGTGAGCGTCGTGCACGAACTAGCGCCGCGTGTCGCCGTTGACGTCGGCTACTTCCGACGCTCGTGGACGAACTTCCGCGTTGTCGACAACCTGGCGCTCACGCCCGCCGATTTCACACAATACGACCTCGTCAATCCCATCGATCCTCGGTTGGGAGACAGCAGCGGAGCGACGATACGTGGCTTCGTGGACGTGATTCCGACGAAGTTCGGTCAGGTGAACAACTACAACACACTGTCCACCAAGATCGGCGACATGTCGGAGGTGTGGCAGGGCGTGGACTTCACCATCAACGCCCGGCTGCTGAACGGGCTGAACCTCCAGGGTGGCATCAGCACGGGCTCGACGCACGAGAACGACTGCGACATCCTGACCGCGCTGCCGGAGATGCGCAACATGGCGGCGATCGCCGCGGCCAACCGGCCGGCCTCGCAGCGCCCACTGCAGTTCTGCGACCGCAAGTCGCCCTACCTGACGCAGGCGAAGCTGTTCGGCGTCTACCTCATCCCGAAGGTGGAGGTGCAGGTGTCTGGTACGTTCCGCAGCGTGCCCGGACAGATCCAGGGCAACTTCAACGAGAACTTCGCTCTGGTTGCGCTGGCCGCCACCAACCCGTTCCTCGCGACGAACTCGAACCTGGGCCGGCCGCTCGCAGGGAACGCGCCGAACGCGACGCTGCAGATTCTGCCGCCGCACGAGCATTTCCTGGATCGCCGCAACGAGCTGGACCTTCGGGTCGGCAAGCTGCTGCGCGCGGGAAGGCACCGGGCGCTCGTCAGCATCGACTTCTTCAACGCGCTCAATTCCAATGCCGTGGTCAACGTCAACCAGGCGTCCAATCTCGCGGTGCCAGGCCCCGGCCTGGCCTCCTACTGGCGGCCGACGGAGATCCTGAACGCGCGGACGATGAAGTTCACCGTCGCGTATGACTTCTGATCTGAGTTTCAACTTCGACTTCTCAGACTGAATACCGGGTTTGAACAACAAGACCCGGTCTGCACACGTCAACTCCCAACTCCCAATTTCCAATTCCCAAGCTCGAACGGTTGGGAGTTGGGGGTTGGAGTTTGGGAGTTGATCCCGCCTGACGATCGGCTTCCGCGCTGCCGCAGGCGAGGCATAGAATAGCGAGCGATGCAAATCCGGTTCGGCGCCTGTAGGCTCGACACTGACGGCCGTCGGTTGTATCGCGACCACGATCAGGTGCACCTGACGCCAAAGGCGTTCGATTTGCTGGCGCTGCTGATCGAGAATCGCCACAAAGCGCTCTCGAAGGCGGAGCTGAAAGAGAAGATCTGGCCCGGCATCTTCGTCAGCGAGGACGGGCTGTCCAGACTGGTCAACGAGATCCGCACCGCAATCGGTGATGATGCCCGCCGTCCGCGCTGGATTCGAACCGTTCATGGGTTTGGCTACGCGTTCGCCGAGGGCGACGCCACCCCGCGCCACGACGTCATCCGCCCGTTCCTGCTGCGCTGGGCGAGCCGCGAGTTCCTGCTGGCCGAAGGAGAAAACATCATCGGCCGCGATCCGACCGCCGACGTCACGATCGACGCTCCCATTGTCTCGCGGCGGCACGCTCGCATCGTCATCGTCGACGGTCATGCCCGCGTCGAGGATCTCGGCAGCAAGAACGGGACGTTCGTGGCCGACCAGCGCGTCGACGTGCCGGTGACGCTGCGGGACGGCGACCAGATCCGCGTCGGCGACCACACCCTCGTGTTTCACGAGTCGTCGATGCTGCCGACACTCACACAGGAGCACTCGTCTGAGGACGGCCGTCACGGCCCGCTGAGACGCTGACGCAACCCGATGGAGACGACGCTCGCTGCCGGCGTTCGCCTGGGACCCTATGAGATCCTCGAGTTGGCCGGCGTCGGTGGCATGGGCGAGGTGTATCGCGCCCGTGACACGCGTCTCGACCGGATAGTCGCGATCAAGATCCTTCCCTCGCACCTGTCCTCCGACCCGGGACGCCGCGAGCGGTTCGCGCGCGAAGCGCGCCTGATTTCGAGCCTCAATCATCCCCATATCCGGGCGCTCTACGACGTGCAGTTCTGGTCGGTGCCGAATCGGCTGACGCTCCACACACTGAGCTTCGAGGGCTACGTCGCAGACGCGGGCGTCGAGTTCCTGGTGATGGAGTACGTCGACGGCGAGACGCTCGACCGCTCACTGACGAGAAAGCCGATGCCGATCGTGCGTGCGCTGAACTGCGCCGCCGAGATTGCCGATGCGCTGGACGCCGCTCACCGTCAGGGGGTCGTACACGGTGACGTCAAGCCCGAGAACATCATGCTGACGGCAAGCGGTGTCAAGCTGCTCGACTTCGGGGTCGCTCGGCTGGCCGCCGCTCCGCCCCCATCGGACAACCGCACCGCCACCGACGACGGGGTGATCATGGGCACCACGCCGTACATGGCCCCCGAGCAGTTCGAAGGCCGGTCTGATGACCCGCGTTCGGACATGTTCGCGCTGGGGGCCGTTCTCTACCAGATGATCTCTGGCCGTCGGCCGTTCGATGGACCGAGCCGCGCGCGCATCATGGTCGCGATCCTGGAGCACGAGCCGGCGGCGCTGACCTCCCCCTATGAGGCGATCAGCGACTCGCTCGAGCGTGTCGTCATGAAGTGCCTGGCGAAAGATCCGGGCGAACGCTGGCAGACGGCCCGAGACCTGGCGAGCGAGCTCGAATGGGTCGCCCGGCAGGCCGCTGCGCAACCAGGACGCCCCGCGGTCGCTCCTGCACCGCGTATCGTGTCGCCACACACGGCGTGGATCGCTGCCACAGTATTCGCGGTCATTGCAGCGGCAGTCGCATTCAACTCTCTCGGTGTCACACCAGTGCTGCCCGAGTCCCCTGCCCCGATCAAATTCGTTGTCGACACGCCGCT
Source organism: Vicinamibacteria bacterium (assembly GCA_025924295.1). Taxonomy (GTDB): domain Bacteria; phylum Acidobacteriota; class Vicinamibacteria; order Vicinamibacterales; family UBA2999; genus Gp6-AA40. The sequence continues at coordinate 3,685 of JAICEG010000083.1, read as the reverse complement.
CGGTTCTGCCATGGCGGTATCGCCGGGCGGGTTCGCCATCTCGCCCGACGCACGCCATCTCGCGTTCGTCGCGTCGGCCAGTACCGGAACCCGTGTTCTATGGCTGCGGGCTCTCGACGCGTTCGACGCACAACCGCTGGCCGGCACTGACGATGCGTGGAACCCGTTCTGGTCGCCGGATGGCAAATCGATCGCATTCACAGCCGGCGGACAGCTCAGAAGAATCGATCTTGCATCGCAGACGGTGCAGACCATTTGCGACGTGCCGTCAACCGGATACGGTACGTGGAATCGGAACGGAACGATTCTGTTCTCGTTCAACTACGGATCGAGCGGGATGATCGAAGTCCCGGCGTCCGGCGGCACGCCGCGGACCATCTCGTTCCCCGATACGCTCCACGGCGCGGCGGTCTCCGGCCCCGAGTTCCTGCCCGACGATCGTCACTATCTCTACCACGCGCACACGGGGGACGCCGCGGCGTCGGGAATCTATCTGGGCGCTCTCGAGGGCGACGAGCATCGACTGATCGTCGCGAGCGATTCGCAGGCCGAATACGTGGAGCCGGGGTACCTGGTGTACCTGCGCGGCGGCACGCTCGTGGCACAACCATTCGCCGTAGGCGCACTGCGTACGACAGGTGCGCCGCTGGCATTGCGCGAGCCGGTCTCCTTCGTTCCGAAACTCCAGCGCGCAGGCTTCTCAATCTCGCGGGCTGGCGTACTCGCGTATCGCTCACGTGTCGACACGACCGAGCTGTTGTGGGTCGACAGGTCCGGTCGATCGATCGTGTCTCTTGGCGCCAGCACCTACATCAACCCGGCGCTCTCGCCGGACGGCACGCGGGTCGCGATCGTGAAAGGGGATCCGCCGGCGGGAACGGCGGACATCTGGGTGATCGATGCCACGCGCACGTCGCGGCGGCTGACCTCGACTCCGGGCATGGAGAACTTTCCGGTCTGGTCTCCCGACGGGACGAGCATCCTGTTTGCGGCGGAAGACAACGAACGCACACACCTGGTTCGAAAGGCTGTGACCGCGGGAGCATCCGATTCCGCGGAGCCCGTCGTCGAGTCCACTGACGCGAAGATGCCGTACGACTGGAGCCTCGACGGCAGGTTCATCGTCTTTTCGTCGTTCCCTGGCCGTGGCATGCTGGGCGCGCGTTTCTGGCTGTTGCCCACCGCCCCTTCGAGCGCGGCGCTCGAGATCGCCACGTCAAGTCCGGGGAAGGAGGAGGGACAAGCACAGATTTCTCCCGACGGACGATGGCTTGCGTACGTCGCCGATGTCAGCGGATCGCCACAGGTGTTCGTCCGTCCGTTCCCCAACGGCCCCGGACGATGGCTCGTGTCCAGCAGCGGAGGGTTCGAGCCCAGGTGGCGCCGGGACGGGCGCGAGCTTTTCTATCTCGGATCGGACCAAGTCATGATGTCGGTGGAGATCGGGCCGGAAGTGGAGTTCACCCCGCGCCAACCGAGACCGCTCTTCAGAACGAGCCTGGTCGGCGCGTATCTCGCGTCGCCCTTCCCGAATGGCCGCGTGCGAAACGAATACGCGGTCACCCCAGACGGACAACGCTTTCTGATCGCGCAGCCCGCAGGCGGCTCGTCGGCTTACGCGCTCCGAATCGTGAACTGGCCCGGTCTCATGACGCAGCAGTAGGGCGCGCGCCTGACGCGATCCCTTTCACAATTGCGCTGACGTCGTCGGCGCGGACCAGGTCCGGCGCCGTCCATCCATCCAGGTTGTATTCGGCCATGCACTGTTCCGCAAAGCCCTTGTAGCGCTTCGTCGCACCGGTCACGTCGGCAACGAGCAGCGTCTCGAACCGGATGCTCTCGTGGTTGCCGAAGTAGTTCCGCTCGTAGAGCTCGTGCCGGCCGCCGAACTCGCTGCCGATGGCATCCCACATCAACTTCATCAGCTTGACGCGGTCCTCGGCGGAGTACCCGTTCGACCCGCGCACGAATTGATCGAGATACGGCCGCAGCTCCGGCACTTTGAAGTCCAGGGCGCTCGACGGCAGGTAGATGAGCGCGCTGGCCAGCGAGTTCTCGATGATCTCCTTGATCTTTGGATACGCGATGCTCGCCATCACGCGATACGCCAGACCGTAATCAAGGTTGGGCAGGACGTACCCCTCGGTCCACGGCATCGGAGTCCGAGCCATGGCGTCGGTGAGCGCCCAGAACAGGTTACGCCACGCCAGCACCTCCCCGACTTGCGCCTGCACGCCGCGGAAATCCTTGGCGCCGGTGGCTTCGACCGCCTTCAGCAGCAGCCCGGCGAGGAAATCCATTTTCACGGCCAGGCGGGTGCAGCCCTGGAACATGAAACGGGGCAGGAAGCCGGACCGCGGGAAGAAGTTATTGACCTTGTCGATGTCGCCGTACGCGAAGACGTTTTCCCACGGCACCAGCACTTTGTCGAACACGAGGATCGAATCGTTCTCGTCCATCCGGCTCGACAGCGGGTAGTCGAACGGCGTGCCCATCACCGCTGCGGCCATCTCGTAAGACGGCCGGCAGAACAGCTTCACGCCGGGGGCGTCGGTCGGGACCATACACACGAACGCGAACGGCTTCGTCTTGATTGGCAAGGCGCCATTGTTGGCGATGAAGTTGAAGTGCGTCAGCGTAGACGTCGTCGCCACCACTTTTGCGCCGCTGACGACGAGACCGGCGTCGGTCTCCTCCTCGACGTGCATGTAGACGTCCTTGACTTCGTCGAGCGGCTTGTCACGGTCAACCGGCGGGTTGACGATCGCGTGATTGACGAACGAGACCTCGTCGTTGACCTTCTTGTACCAACGGCGGGCGTTCTCGTCGTAGGGCGCGTAGTAGCTGGCGTTGGCGCCCAGCGTGGCGAGAAAGGCGGCCTTGTAGTCGGGACTGCGCCCGATCCAGCCATAGCTCACGCGCGCCCACTCCGCAATCGCGTCACGCGCACCGACCAGTTCCGCCGTGTCGTGAGTTGCCTTGTAGAACTTGTGGGTGAACCCGCCGGTGCCGGTATCAGTGGGAGTCGTCAGGACGTCTTTCCGGGCGGGATCGTGCAGGGCGTCATAGAGCCGCGCGATCATGCGCGCGGTGTTGCGAAAAGCGGGATGTGTGGTCACATCCTTGACCCGTTCGCCGTAGATCCAGATCTCACGGCCGTCGCGGATACTCTCCAGATACTCCGCTCCGGTGTACGGACGGGTGCGGGGGCTCGCTGTCGCGCTCATGATTGACGTCCTCCCAGGGTCAGTTGTTCAGAGTCGGGATTCTAAGGAGGCGTTCGCGTGAAATCTACGCGCGGCGGCCCCGAGGAGGGAATTCGAAGAAAAACAGAAAGATTGCTGGAACACGGCCAGCTCGGCGGCGACCTTCAGATCAACCGGTGCGGCACGAAGCGGGCAAGATTCCCGGTGATCGGCGTGTCGCTCTCGCGAATGCCCATGCCGGCGGCTACGCCATCCACGACCCAGGCACCAATCACCGGATATTTGCCGTCGATCTGGGCGACCGCGAGCTCCTGGAAGACGTAGCCTTCGTCGCCATGGTCACCATCCATCGTCGCAACGACCGACCCCTCCCGCACCAGCGTCACGTTCGCGCCCTCGCGCGACATCAGGGGCTTCTTCGCAAACGATCTGAGCGAGCCTCGCTCGTTGAGATGCGCCTCCAGCAGATTGGGATGATG
>JAICEG010000082.1 GCA_025924295.1 Vicinamibacteria bacterium | reverse complement strand
CTACCGTGTGATCCCCGACGAGTTCGAGTTCTGGCAGGGACGTCCCAGTCGCCTGCACGATCGTCTGCGCTATCTGCGTCAACCCGGCGGCGGATGGCGCCGCGAACGACTGGCGCCATAGTCATGAACTCAATGTCACCGCCGCCAAACTTCTGGCGCAGTTTCTCTGTGCCCTCTGTGCCTCGGTGTGACGTGGGGAAGTATCGACGTTGGTAGCGGCTTCAACATTGCGAATCCTGCAAGAGGATCCTCCGCTCACGTGATAGAGTGACGCCCATACGGCAGCGTTGCGCTGCTGTTCCGGATGCCCGGCAGTGGCCGGGGAAGGCACGAATGGCGTTTCGAATCTGCGTTTCATCCCTCGCGGCGGACCGTCTGACCGCGGCCCGTGATCTCCTCCTCGCCCGCGATCCCGCTACTCAAGCTCTGCTCGTAGGGCCGTCACGCGGTGCCGCCGACGATCTCGCTCGCGATGTTGCCGCACGTCTGCCCGCGACCATTGGTCTGCAGCGATTCAGCCTGACCCAGCTCGCAGCCCGGCATGCCATCGTCGCGCTGGCGCAGAAAGGGTACACGCCAAGCACGCGGCTCGGCGCCGAGGCAGTGGCGGCACGAGCTGCGTTCACGGCGACCCGGGAGCAGGCACTGACGTACTTTCTGCCAGTCGCCTCGACCCCGGGTTTTCCGAGGGCGCTGGCACGCACGCTCGAGGAACTTCGGCTCGCAGGAGTGGACCCGCAGCGCCTGTTGAGGGCGTCGCGAGGGGGAGCGGACCTCGCGAACCTCCTGGAGCGGATCGACGAGTCTTTCGCGCGGGCAGCGAGCGTCGATCGTGCCACATTGTTTCGAACCGCGACCGACGTCGTCACGCGGTCGGCGCGGATGCCGTTGGTGGTGCTGATCGATCTGCCCGTCGATCGGCGTGCTGAAGCCACGTTCATCGAAGCGCTGATTGCGCGGGCCGATACCGCGCTGGCGACGATGCCGGTCAGCGATCGCGAGGGAATCGCCCGGCTCGAGGCGATGGGTGGAGTGGTCGATCTCATCGAGCCGCCGTCGGATGCGACCGGCGATCTCACGTGCCTGCGTCGGCACTTGTTCAGCCGGGAAGCGCCTCCCGAACGTGTCCTCGACGGCTCTCTGGAATTCTTCTCCGCTCCCGGCGAAGGCAGGGAAGCGGTCGAGATCGCCCGACGGATTCTGCGCGAGGCTCGCGCCGGTGTGCGTTTCGACGAGATGGCGGTCCTGGTGCGATCGCCGCAGCACTACGTCGGCTTGATCGAGCATGCGCTGCACCGTGCCGGGGTGCCAGCGTGGTTCGGACGCGGCACCCGCCGGCCGCTGACCGCCGGTCGGGCGTTTCTCGCGCTGTTGGCCTGCGCGTCTGAAGATCTCTCGGCCTCGAGGTTTGCCGAGTACCTGTCGTTCGCGCAGGTGCCGATCCATGAAGAGAAACCGGACGGCGTCTGGACGTCGTCGCGTGACGAGGCATTCGGGCGAGTTCAGCCCGCGACTGAGCAGGCCGACGAGATCGAACCGGATTCATCATCCGACGAGTCGTCCGCGTCGGTACTGGCCGGGACGCTGCGGGCGCCCTGGCGATGGGAGGCACTCCTCGTAGATGCCGCGGTCATCGGTCGTGACGTAACCCGATGGACCCGGCGCCTCGAGGGTAAGCATGCGGAGCTCGAGCGACAGATCCGCGAGGCGCGGCGGGACGACGGTGGCGATGAGGCACGGGTTGCCGGTCTGAGGCTGGTTCAGCGGCAACTCGCCTACCTCAAGGCCTTCGCGCTGCCGATCATCGGGGACATGGCCGCATGGCCGTCGTCTGCCACGTGGGGCGAGTGGCTCGATCGCTTCGATGCGCTGGCGCCGCGAGTGCTGAAGAACCCGGCGCACGTGTTGCGGGTGCTGGCCGATCTTCGCCCGATGGGCGAGATTGGGCCGGTCGATCTGAACGAAGTCCGGCGCGTGCTCGCCGAGCGGTTGTTGACGATGGAGTCGGAGCCGCCGGCGTATCGCTACGGGCGCGTGTTCGTCGGGACGCCGGAGCAGGTCCGTGGCCGGCGCTTCCGGGTCGTCTTCGTTCCCGGCCTGGCAGAGCGCATGTTCCCGCAGAAGCCGCGCGAAGACCCGATGATGCTCGATCGCATCCGGAGGGTCGTCGATCCCGCCTTGCCGGGACAGGATCGGCGGCTGGCGTCGGAGAGGCTCCTGCTGCAACTGGCAGCGGGCGCTGCCTCCGATCGACTGTATGTCTCGTACCCCCGCATAGAGCTGAGTGAGTCGCGGGCACGTGTGCCGTCCTTCTATGCGCTCGACGTGATGCGCGCTGCGACCGGGCGAGTGCCGCATCACGAGGAGCTCGAACGGCGTGCGCGCGACGCCGGCGACGCAACGCTGGCATGGCCCGCTCCGTCCACGCCGCAGGAGGCGATCGACGACCAGGAACACGACCTGGCGGTGCTGCGCGGGCTGCTGCATGAAACCAGTCCCGATGCCGTCAAGGGGCACGCCCACTACCTGCTGAAGCTGAATGAATGTCTTCGGCGATCGGTCGTCGACCGCGGGGCGCGCGGCCAGCGCCGCTGGTCGCCGAACGATGGGTTGACGCGAGTGCAGCCGTACACGCGCGACGCCCTGGCCGCCCAGCGTTTGAACAAACGTTCGTATTCGGCGTCGGCGCTGCAGTTGTTCAGCGCCTGCCCGTATCAGTTCGTGCTGTCGGCCGTCTATCGACTGCGCCCGTTCGAGCAGCCGGAGCCGCTGCAGCGCATGGATCCGCTGACCCGCGGCAGCCTGTTTCACGAGATCCAGGCGCGGTTTTTCCGAACCCTTCAGTCGCGCTCGGCGCTCCCGGTCACCGCCGACACCGTCGATTTTGCCCGGGCCGTACTGGACGAGGTGATCGAGAAAGTCGGGGCTGCGGCCCACGACGAGCTCGTGCCCGCGGTGGAGCGTGTCTGGACGGACGAGCTCGCCGGTATCAGGCGCGACCTGCATGCGTGGCTCGAGTACCTGGCGCGCGACGGCGAGGAGTGGCTGCCGCTCTATTTCGAACTGGGATTCGGCGAGGTGCCCGGCGAGCGCGATGAACACAGCCTTCGCAGCGACGTGACCCTCGACGGGCGATTCAGGCTGCGCGGCGCGATCGATTTGATCGAGGAGCACCGGCAGACGCGAACCCTGCGCATCACCGATCACAAGACGGGGCGCAAGCCCGATCGCATCGAGAAGGTACTCATTGGGGGTGGAGCCGTACTGCAGCCCGTCCTCTATTCGATGGCCGTCGAGACCGCGCTCGAGCGGGACGTGAGCCACGGTCGCCTGTTCTATTGCACCTCCGCCGGCAGTTTCTTCTCGCACCCGATTCTGCTCGACGAGCGCTCGCGCGCCGCCGGTCTCGAAGTGCTCGAGGTCATCGACCGGGCGATCGAGACCGGTTTTCTCGTCGCCGCGCCGACAGAGGAGGCCTGCGGTCGTTGCGACTTCAGGCCGGTGTGCGGGTCGGATGTCTTCCGCCGTGTGACCCGCAAGCCGCAGGAGAACCTCGCGGACCTCGCCGCGTTGAGGAGCCGGCCATGACCGGGGACGAAGAAGCGCGCGAGCGCATCCATCACGCGATCGATGAGACGCTCGTCGTCGAGGCGGCCGCGGGGACCGGCAAGACCACCGAGCTCGTGCGCCGGATCGTGTGCGTGCTCGCCGAGGGGCGTGCCGACGTCCGCGAGATCGTGGCGGTGACGTTCACCGAAAAGGCGGCGGGTGAGCTGAAGCTCCGCCTCAGGCAGCAGCTCGAGGAGACGCGCCGCGCCACGAATGCACCAGAGATTCAACGGCGACTCGACACCGCGGTCCAGAACCTCGAAGAGGCGCACGTCAGCACGATTCACGGCTTCTGTGCCGACCTGCTGCGAGAGCGGCCGGTCGAAGCGTCGATCGACCCGCTCTTCCGCGTGTTGACGGAGGGGCAGGCGGAGCGGCTCTTCAACGAGGCGTTTGCGGGCTGGTTTCAGGAAGCGCTTGCCCATCCGCCGGAAGGCGTGCGGCGATCGCTGCGTCGTGCCAGTCGCGGCATGCGTGCCGGCGAGGTGGACGAGGACGGTCCGACCGAGCGTCTGCGACGAGCGGGCTTTGCGCTCACCGAGTGGCGCGACTTCCGCCAGCCCTGGACCCGGGAGCCGTTCGATCGATCCGACGCGATTGCGAGGCTCATCGATCTGGTGCACGAGCTCGCAGATCTCTCCCGGTCGCCGTCGTACGCCGGAGACAACTTGTACGTCGACACCGAGCCCGCGCGCCGGTTGAGCCGCGATCTGCGGCGGATGGCGCGACCGGTCGAGGACGAGGATTTCGACGAGCTGGAGTCGTTGCTCGTCGAACTGCGCAAGAACCGTGACTTCAAACGGGCGCGCAAGGGAAGCGGGCCGACCTACGCGCGCGGAGTGACGCGGGCACAGGTGCTCGATGCCCGCGATCGGCTGATGCTGGCGCTCGACGACTTCCAGTTGCGAGCCGATGCCGACTTGTCCGCGCTGCTGCAGAGCGAGCTGATGGCGTGCGTGGATGGCTACGAGGAGCTGAAGGCACGCGAGGGTGCGCTCGACTTTCTCGATCTGCTCGTGAGAGCGCGCGATCTGATCGGTACGAACGCGGAGGTCCGTGCTCACTTCCAGGGTCGCTTCCGGCGGCTGTTCATCGACGAGTTCCAGGACACCGATCCACTGCAGGCGGAGCTGCTTCTTCTGCTCGCCGCCGATGACGCGACGGAAACCGATTGGCGCCGTGTGACGCCCGTGCCGGGCAAGCTCTTCATCGTTGGCGATCCGAAGCAGTCGATCTACCGCTTCAGGCGCGCGGACGTGGATATCTACCGGCGCGTATGCGAGACACTCGTCGATCGCGGTGCCACGCGCGTCCAGCTGGCCAGGAGCTTCCGAAGCACGCCCAATATCCAGCGGCTGGTCAACGCCGCATTCGCGCCCGTGATGGACGGCGACCGCGATACCCATCAGGCGCGATACGTGCCGCTCGAACCGTCGCGCAGCGATCACCCGGGCCAGCCGTCGGTCGTGGCTCTTCCGGTGCCGTCCCCGTACGGCCAACGATTCATCGCGGCACGCGAGATTGAGCGCTGTCTTCCCGACGCGGTCGGTGCCTACGTCGACTGGCTGGTGAAGAGCAGCGGCTGGACTGTCACCGAGCGGCACGCGCCCGGTCGCCGTGTCCCGATCGAGGCGCGGCACATCTGCATCCTGTTCCGTCGCTTCGTCAGCTTCGGCGAGGACATCACCCGGGCATACGTCGAGGCGCTCGAAGCGCGCGGTGTGAAGCATCTGCTCGTAGGCGGCAAGGCGTTTCACGATCGCGATGAGATCGAAACGCTACGAGCGGCGCTGATGGCGATCGAATGGCCGGACGATCAGCTCTCGGTGTTCGCGACCCTGCGGGGTGCGCTGTTTGCCATCGGCGACGAAGAGCTGCTCGAGTACCACGGGATCGGCGGCCGCTTCCATCCATTCCGCATCCCCGAGTCCCTCCCCGCCGGCCTCGAACCGATTCGCGAGGCACTGACACTGCTGCGCACGCTGCACGCCAATCGAAACCGGCGTCCGGTGTCCGACACCATCACGGCCCTGCTCGATCACACCCGCGCGCACGTGGGCTTCGTGCTCCGTCCGGGAGGGGAGCAGGCGCTCGCGAACGTGCTGCACGTCTCCGAGCTCGCGCGGCAGTACGAGCTCGAAGGCGGCATGTCGTTTCGCGGGTTCGTGGAGGCGCTGCGCGAGGCCGCGCAGGGCGGGCAGGCCGCCGAGGCGCCCATTCTCGAAGAGGGGAGTGATGGTGTGCGCCTCATGACGGTGCACAAGGCCAAGGGACTCGAGTTCCCGGTGGTCATTCTCGCGGACATCACTGCGCGGCTCACGCCGTGGGATGCCAGCCGTCATGTCGATCACGAGCGCGGCCTGTGTGCGCTGCGAATCGGAGGGTGGTCGCCCAAGGACCTGAACGATCACAAGGCACTCGAGCTCGCGCGCGAGCAGAAGGAGGGAGAGCGAGTGGCCTACGTGGCGGCCACACGAGCCCGCGATCTGCTCGTCGTTCCCGCCATCGGCGACGAGCCGTACGCCGAAGGATGGGTGTCCCCGCTGAACGCCGCGATCTATCCCGCTGAGACCGAGCGGCGTGTCCAGCAGCAGGCCGAAGGCTGTCCGGTGTTTCAGAGCAAGGACTCGGTGCTCGCACGTCCCGGCGGGGATCCCGCCTCGCGCTCCACCGTGTGCCCAGGCGAGCATCGCATCACCGCGTCGCACACCGTTGTCTGGTGGTCGCCGGAACCGCAGGCGCTCTCGCTCAACGTGCAGACGCCGTTCGGGCTTCGCCGCGATGACCTGATCGTGAAGGACGTGCATCCCGACATCCTTCGACGCGGGCTCGAGCAATATGAAAGCTGGAAGGCCGAGCGCGCCGCTGACGTGGCGTCCGCCAGCCGCCCGTCGATCGAGGTCGTCACCGCAACCCAGGCGGCCACGCTCGAGGATGCCGGTATCGACGAGGTGCCGGTGACCGTTGTGTCGGGCAGCTCTCAGACGGTACGCCCGGCGGGTGTTCGCTTTGGATCGCTCGTCCATGCACTCATTGCCGATGTGCCGCTCAATGCCGACAGCGATCGAGTGCTCGAGCGCTTGTCGGATGCCCACGGTCGAATCCTGGGCGCGACCAGGGAGGAGATGGTCGCGGCGCGCGAGGCGGTGGCAACGCTGCTTCGCCACCCACTGCTTCTTGCCGCCGCACGCGCCGAGCGGGAAGGGCAGTGCTACAGGGAGACACCGGTGACCTACCGGCTCGAATCCGGCAAGATGATCGAGGGTTATGTCGACCTTGCGTATCGTGACGGGAACTCGGTCGTGGTGGTTGATTTCAAGACCGATCGCGAACTGGATGGGGCGACCGAGGGGTACCAAAAAATTGACCGTTACAAAAAACAGGTGTCACTTTATGCCACCGCAATTGGCCGAACGGCCGGGCTTCCGACACAAGCATTCCTGATGCGCGTTTAAAAAGCGCAAAACATTGGATCGATCGGCTTGGCCCGCAAGTTGCTCTACTTGGTGCTGGAGGGACGCTCCAGTGCTGATTCGATTTACTGAGTCGATTCGAGTTCGAGTGTGGGGGAAGGAAATGAGCCGCTTCCGGAAGGGTGAAATCCACGCCGTTCCGACTGCCGTAGCGGGTGTTCTCCTCGCTCAGGGCTGCGCCGAACCGGTCGGCAACGCAACGCCGGACGAGACCGCGCTCGCGAGCTAATCGCTGCCGGCCAGCCGCCGATCGAGATCGGCGATTGTCTGTTCGAGCATCGCTCGATGGGCCGGGGCGCACGCGTGCTGGAGATCCGCAAGGGCTCTGGTGCGAGCCAGCATCAACGTCGCGCGCTCGGCGCGACGCTGAGCATCGTCCACGGCTTTACTTTCCCATCCCCGCGCCATCTGCCCTCTTCCTGCCGGACCACTCGAGGTTCGAAGTCTCGGGTTTTTCGGGATTTATTTCGCGTGCGCAGCAGCACGTTCGGCCGCCGGGATTCCCATCAGATCCTGGTGCGACGACTTGTGTGCCTTCACGATCTCTTCAGCCTTCGCGAACGCGTCAGCGTCACCCGCCCGGAACACGGCGTTGGCCTCAATCAGTTCCTTCTGCGACGGCGGAGTGGAATCGACGCTGTCGTAAATGGCCGCCACCGGACAGGCCGGCACGCACGCACCGCAGTCGATGCACTCATCGGGATGGATGTAGAGCATCGTGGTGGATTCGTATTCCGGTTCGTCTTTTCGCGGGTGGATGCAGTCGACTGGGCACACATCGACGCAGGCAGTGTCCTTCGTGTCAATGCACGGGTCGGTGATGATGAACGGCATGGCAGTGAGCTTATAACGAAACGGCGCCAGACATGACGAGGCCCCCGCGCTCATCGGGCGCGAAATTGAGCCGGAGCCGGAATTCCCGTTTGAGCAGCAGCAGATTCATCGTGAGCTGGACGAGGACGGCCGCCGCCGAGATGTACCAGATCCAACGAAGCGCGAAGCCAGGGGTGCCAGCGAGCAACAGCACCGGCACCGCCACGATCACGATGCGCGCCGCCGACGTGATGAGTGACGGCATCGTGTTGCCCATCGCCTGGAACATGCTCGAGCTCACGAAGATCACACCCGAGGCGACGAAGTTGAAAGCGACGATGTGCAGGTATTCTTCACCGACGACGACCGCTGCCGGATCGGTCGTGAAGATCCGCACCATCAGGTCACCCCAGAACCAGACGCCGATGGCGAGCACCGCCATCGCCACTGCGGCGATGCCCGCGCCGGTCCGAAAGGTCTCGCGCACGCGTGCCGATTGCCGCGCGCCGAAGTTCTGGCCTGCAACCGGGCTGACGGCGAACCCGAGCGCGACGACGGGAAGAAAACACGCCTGCAGGATTCGCATGCCGATCCCGAACCCTGCCTGTGCGGCGGCACCAAACGGTCTCGTGACCGCGTAGACGAGCAGCAGGTAGACCGCCATCAGCGCGAACTCGGCCCCGGCGGGCAGACCGATCTTGAGCATGTCTCCCCACAGCTTGAAACGCGGGCGCCACTCGCCGGGTGTGAACTTCAAGTACGAATCAGCCGGGAGGAAGTAGAACGCCATCCACACGACGCCGATGGCGATCGCCAGCAGCGTGGCGATCGCCGCCCCGGCAACCCCGAGCGGGCGCCCGATGCCCCACCCGAAGATCAGGATCGGCGCCAGCACGATGTTGATGATGACCGTGGCCGTCTGCACGATCATTCCGGGACGGAAGTTGCCGGTGCCGCGCAGTGCAGCGCCCATCGCGATGAGGCCGAACTGGAGCGCCATGCCGGGAATGAACCACAGGAGGTACTCGCTGGTCAGCGCGGCTGTTGCCGCGTCGGCGCTGAACGCGCGCGCATAGCCGTCCCGGAGCATCAGCGCGACCACCAGGAACACCAGACCCACCACGACCGACAACACCTGGGCCTGGTTGAAGACCACGTTGGCGTGCGCCTGATCGCGTCGGCCGGTCGCATGAGCGACCAGGGCGGTCGTGCCGACGCCCAGCATCTGCGTCGCCGCGAGGACGATAAAGGTGAGATTGCCGGCGACCGCGACAGCGGCGACCGCTTCAGTGCCCAGCCGTCCGACCCAGTAGAGATCGACGAGCACGTAGAGGGTCTGAAAAATCATGCTGACCAGCATGTAGCTGGTCGTTCTCAGGAGATGCCCGGTCAACGATCCAGTCGTCAGATCCTGCACGTGCGTCCTCGGTGTAAGGGCATAGCTTACCTTGACCCCTTGGAAATCTGTGAGATAGACTCGGGCCCCGACTGTGCACAACGGGTCCCCGCCTGCCACGATCCTCGTGAAATCTTCCGCGCTCGAAGGAAACTTCCGGGTTGAACTGGTGCAATTCGACAGGGTAACGTGTGCCAGATCGGTTGTACCGGCACGGGCGGCCAGTGGCCGCCGCGTTGGAGGACGCATATGAAACGCGTGTATGGGCTTGTCGCACTCTCGATCTTCTTCGTCTCCTGTACGCAGGCGCCGCCGCCCGCCGCACCCGCGGCTCCAGCCGCGAAGCCGTACGGCACGCTGGCACAAATGATGCGCGGCATCCCATTCCCGAACTCCAACATCATCTTCGACACGCAGACCACCGACCCGGGGGCGCCGCAGAAGCCGGCGGAAGCCGGGGCCCCTGCATCGCAGACATTCGCGGGTGTGTACGGCGGCTGGCAGGCCGTCGAGAATGCCGCGATCTCGCTTCAGGAGACGGCGAACCTTCTGCTGATTCCCGGGCGCATGTGCGAGAACGGCAGGCCCGCTCCGGTCGATCAGGAGGATTACAAGAAGTGGGCACAGGGGCTGGCTGACGCCGGCGCTGCCGCCCTCAAGGCTGCCCAGGCGAAGAACATCGACCAGATGGTGGAGGTCAGCGGAACGGTCTCGGACGCCTGCGCCGCGTGTCACGAGAAGTATCGCGACACGCCGAAGCAGCCTGAAGACCGTTGCATTCCGTAGGGCCGGAACACACGGTACCTCGAGGACACTGAATGGCCGAGTTCATGATGCCGTTGCGCGATTTGTTCTTCTGGGTCAGTGAGTTCCCAACGAGCATCGCGATCCGTGAGTCGTTGTACGTCTCTCCGTATCTGACGGTGGCGCACGTCGTCAGCATGTGCCTGTTTGCGGGTCTCATCGTGATGATGGACCTGCGCCTGCTCGGCATCGGCAACATGCGCACGCCGTTTTCAGAGGTGCAGAAGCGCCTCTTCCCGTGGCAGATGCTGGGCATGGGGTTGAGCTCGATCACCGGCCTGACCCTGGCCTACTCCGATCCGATGCGCTTCTACGTCAACATCTTCTTCTGGACGAAGATGTTGGTGATGGTCCTCGCGGGCATCAACGCCATGGCGTTTCACTACATCACCTACAACTCGGTGATGACGTGGGACACGCGGGAGACGACGCCGTTTGGGGCCAAGTTGTCGGGCGCGCTTTCGATCGTCATGTGGGCGATCGTCATCGTCTCGGGACGGCTCATCCCGTACAACTGGTTCCAGAACTGATCAGGAGTCGGACTGAATGCTTCAACCGTTCTTCGACTGGATGCAGGCGCTGCCGATCAGCCAGGCCATCGGCTCGTCGATCTGGATCTTCCCGCTCGTCCAGGCGATACACCTCGTGTTCCTGGCGTTGTTCGCAGGCGCCATTCTGATTGTCGATCTCCGGCTTCTCGGACTCGGCATGAGGCTGCAACCCGTGTCGCAGGTGGCGCGCGACGCCCGGCCGTGGCTCATCGCCGGCTTCCTCGGCATGTTCGCGACCGGTCTTCCTCAGCTGATGCAGAACGCCTCGCGCGAATACTTCAGCGAGTTCTTCTGGTACAAGATGTATTTGATCGCGATCGGTCTGATTCTGATCGTCACGATTCGCCGGAAGTTGACGCAGGTGGACGAACCGAGTGCCGCCGGCAAGGTGGTGGCCCTGGTCTCGATCGCGATCTGGGCCGGTGTGGTGATCAACGCGCGGTTGATCGGGCTCTTTACGTAAGGTGGAGCGAGAGGCAGCGGGCCGACACCCGCTGCCCGATGTTGTTATCGGTCGGCCGTTTCCGGGACCTTTCCCAGTCCGGCCGCCAGCAAAAAGCCCCCGAGAGCGAGCGCGCATACCACGGTCAATGCAATCACGGACCAGATCAGCCACCAGCCGGGGCCGGTGCCGCGCTCCGTGGCGACGGAGATGGTGGGGACGAGATACGTCCCGAGAATCACGTTCACGATGCCGAGCGCGATTACGACGATCCCTGCAACAATCCACACATTACGGTTCATGCCTATGAGTCTCCAGAGTCCTCTGTCGGGGCCGGCCGATTATAGCGTGTCAGGGTGGGCGTTCGTGGCACGAGTCGGATATCGATGCCTTGGGGGCGTGGCGGTGGCCGCGTGTGTCCTTTGGGCGCCCAGTGTGCCCGCGGCGCAGGAAGCGGGCCTGCGGGTGTTCTCCTCCAACGGGGTGAAGGCTGCGCTCGAACGGCTGCACGCCGAGACCGAGCGTGCGGCGGGGCGTCGTCTGGACATCACGTTTGGCACCTCCGCCTCGACGATGCAGCGCGTGCGTGCCGGTGAGAGCTTCGATGTCGCGGTGCTGACTGCCGACGCGATCGACGAGCTCGCGAAGGCGGGAAAGGTCGTGCGCCCGTCGGTGGGGAAGCTTGGACGGTCGGGCATCGGCATTGGCGTGCGCGCGGGCACGGCGAAGATGGACATCACGACGGCAGATGCGCTGAAGCACGTGTTCTTCGCCGTGCGATCCGTGACCTATGCGGGTGATGGCGCGAGCCGGCCGCACATCGAACGGATGTTCGGGACGCTTGGCATTACCGAAACGATGCAGTCGAAGACGATCCTCGAGCAGGGCTCGGTACGCGCGGCGGCCAGAGTCGTGCAGGGCGACGCCGATATGCTCATCACCCTGATCAGCGAGATCGTCCCGGTGCCGGGTATGGAGCTCGCCGGACCGCTTCCGTCTGAATTCCAGAACTACGTGTCGTTCGCGGCTGCCGTCGGATCGAGCGCGCAGAACGCCGACGCCGCAGCGAAGCTCGTCGCGTTTCTTTCAGGTCATACAGCGTCGCTGGCTTTTACCGCCAGCGGAATAGAGAGATAACGACCCCGGGGGTAATTTTCGCAGGCAACGATCGAAAAATCACCCCCGGGGTCTTTTAGAGGACCAGCAATGAAACAATTGGCTTTGCTTGTTGCCGTGGGCGCTCTGCTTGCGACCCAGGCAAGCGTCTCCGCACTCATTCCCGAACAGGTGCGAGTCGAGACCGGGTTGTTGGCAGGCACCGCCGCGCCGACCCCGAACGTTCGCATGTTCAAAGGAATTCCTTACGCCGCGCCGCCGCTCGGCGAGAACCGGTGGAAAGCGCCGCAGCCGGCTGCGAAGTGGGAGGGCGTGCGCAAGGCCGATGCGTTCGGTAACCGCTGCCTCGCAGGCGGAGGTGGTGGAGGTGGACGTGGACGCGGCGGTGCACCGGGGGCCCAGGGTCGAGGCAACGCACCGCCCGCGCCCGCCGCTGCGGCGCCACCGGCTGCACCCGCACAGCCGCCGACCAGTGAAGACTGCCTCTACGTCAACGTGTGGACGAGCGCCAACGCCGCAACCGATCGCCGGCCGGTGATGGTGTGGATCTATGGTGGAGGGTTCACCGGCGGCGCGGGCTCGGAGCAGCGATACGACGGTGAGCGGCTCGCGGCCAAGGGACCGGTGGTGGTCACGTTCAACTATCGACTCGGGGTGTTCGGGTTCCTCGCCCATCCGGAGCTCTCGAAGGAGTCGGGGCGCAACGCGTCGGGCAACTACGGGATGATGGATTCGATTGCCGCGCTCCAGTGGGTCAAGCGCAACATCAGCGCCTTCGGTGGCGATCCGAACAACATCACGGTGTTCGGTGAGTCGGCGGGCGCGATCATGACATCGGCTCTCATTGGATCGCCGCAGGCCAAGGGACTCTTCCAGCGCGCCATCACGCAGAGCGGTGCGTGGATGGGACTGCAGATGGCGAGGATGGACACGCGCGCTGCGCGCGAGCAGGCCGGGACCAAGGCGCTTGCCGATATGGGTGTCGCCTCGATCGCGGACCTTCGCAAGAAGTCGACGGAGGAACTGACGGCCGGGCTCCGTGCGCCGGCCGGACTGGTGATCGACGGCCATTTGATTCCAGAGGATCTCTCGATCACGTTCGCGCAGGGCCGGCAGAATGAAGTGGACGTGCTCGCCGGTTCGAATGACAACGAGGGAACCTTTTTCCAGTTCGGCGGACCGATGGCCGCCGAGCCGTTCCTCAATCAGTCGAAGCAGCGCTTCGGCGAGCTCATCGACGGATTCCTGAAGCTCTATCCGGCGGGAAGCGACGCAGAAGCGAACACGTCCTATCTCGCGGCCTATGCCGACGAGACGTCATGGAACATGCGGCAGTCGGCCGTCGCACAGACACGCCGTGGCAAGAAGGGATACGTGTACTACTTCACTCGTGTGCCGCGGGGAGCAGATGGCAAGCCGTCGCCGCGCGGTGCCACGCACACGGCGGAGATCCAGTACGCCTTCAACAATCCGACCGGATTGAACTGGGATGACGTCGACAAGAAGCTCGCCGACACGATGTCGTCGTACTGGGTGAACTTCGCGACCAAGGGCGATCCGAACGGCGCCGGTCTGCCGAAGTGGCCGGAGTTCAAGTCGATGTCGGATGGTCGCGTGATGATCCTGGGAGACACGGTGCAGGTCGAAAGCACTGCACCAGCGACCAGGCTGTCGTTCTTCGATTCAGCCTACGCCAGGCTCATGAAATAAACCATTTCGAGATTCTTGATTGATGATTGTTGGTGATTGAAGATCGTTGATTCTTGAATGAAATCAAAGATCAACAATCGACAATCACCAACCAATCACAGATCAAAAATCAAAGGATCAACAATCAGTTCCCCGGCCCTCCCGCGCGTCCCGCTGCGGGAATGAGACCGCCAGGCCCCGTTTCTCCGATGGGTTGACCGCCGACACCGAGCCCATCCTGCACCGGGCGGCGCGGACGGATGATGCCTCGCTTCAGATCGGCAGCGACCTTCTCGTCTTCCGCGCGTTCCGCACCGAGCGACTGCCGGATGGCGTAGTTGCCTTCGTGGCAATCGTAGGGGAGCAGCACGCCGCCATCGAGCGGTGTGAGTGGCAGCGACAGCGTGAACGGACGCGCATAGGTCACGGGATCGTCCACCGTGATCTGGTACTGGATGACGTCCTCGGCGACGCGCTTGAAGCGCTCGGTGATCTTCATCTTGTCGCTGTGACGCAGGCCGTTGCCGTTCGGTCCGATGCTGGTCTTGTCCGTCAGGTTGGTCGTTTCGACCACGAGCTCGTCGCCTTCCCAGCGCGCGCGTGAATCGCCCATGTACTGGCGGATGGCCTGGCCGACATGTGGCCTGCCGTCGGTGTAGAACACGCGCGAGTCGTGAATCATCTCGTAGCTGATCGCGACCATGCCCGGCGCCTGCACGATGCGATT
>JAICEG010000081.1 GCA_025924295.1 Vicinamibacteria bacterium | reverse complement strand
ATCCGGAGGAGGTTCGGCATTGATGGCGCTGCCGGCCCCGGGGATCTCGCTCTCGGACAAGCAACAGACGGCGCGAACACTGATGGCGCGCAGCGCCGACATTTACGAGCTGAACACAGTTCGCAAGCATCTGTCGGCGATCAAAGGTGGCCGGCTTGCAGCCGCTTCGCCTGGCCGCGTGCTGACCCTGGCCGTGTCCGACGTCGTTGGCGACGATCTGTCCGTGATTGCCTCCGGTCCCACGGTCCCGGACGACAGCACGTTTGCCGATGCGCTGGATGTACTCTCGCGGCGGGATATCGACTCGTATCCAGAATCAGTCGTGCGCCATATTCGTCGCGGCGTTGCGGGTGAGGTCGAGGAGAGCCCGAAGAGCGGCGACGCTCGTCTGGCTCGTGCAGAAGCGTACGTGATTGGTCCGCAACGAGGTGCGATCGAAGGCGCGCAGCGCGCTGCCGAACAACTTGGCTACCACGTCCACATCGTGCCGGAACCGATCACCGGTGAAGCGAGGGACTCCGCACGGGCACATCTGACGGCCGTCTCACGGCAGCTCTCTGCGCTGCCTCGTCCGCTCTGCGTGATTTCGTCTGGTGAGACCACGGTGAACGTCGTTGGACGTGGAAAGGGTGGTCGCAATCAGGAGTTCGCGCTCGCCATGGCGCCGTGGCTCGCAACCCTGGGCGCGCCAGTCGTGGCCGCCAGCATAGGCACCGACGGCATCGACGGTCCGACCGATGCCGCGGGCGCCCTCGTCGATCCGACGACGCTCGCGCGGGCCGCGGCAGCGGGGCTGCCGCCGGCGCAAGCCTATCTCGACGACAACAACGCATATGAATTCTTCGACCGGCTGGGAGATTTGATCCGGACCGGGCCGACGAATACCAACGTCGGCGATTTACAAGTCATCCTCATTGGACAGTAACAAGTCATCTCATTGGAAAGTAGTTTCGTAATTCGTGGCTGAAGACCTTTTGAATCAGATTCGGCAGCACGTGCATCACCCCGCCACCGCGCGGGACCTGATGCGGACGCTGCGTATTCCGCGCGACGAGCGCGCCAGTTTCAGGCGGCGATTGAAAGCACTCGTCAACGCCGGCGAGCTCCTTCAGGTTCGCGGTAACCGCTACGGGTTGCCCGAGAAGATGGACCTCGTGGTGGGCCGTCTGACGACCAACCCGGGAGGATTCGGGTTCGTCGTTCCAGAGCAACCAGAGCCCGGCGCGGAGCGAGCGGATATCTACATCGCCGCCGCCAATCTCTCGGAGGCGATGCACGGCGATCGCGTCGTGGCCCGCGTGGAACGTCACACGGAGCGCGGCGTCGAGGGGCGCATCATTCGAATCCTCGAGCGCAGCCAGGCGACGATCGTCGGCCGGTTCGAAGTGGACGATGCCGGGCTTGGCTTCGTCGTCCCATTCGATCGGCGCGTGCTGACCGATGTGCAGGTTCCGACCGGACAGTCGTCTTCGGCCGAACGTGGCGAGATGGTCGTCGTCGAGATCACGCGCTGGCCCACGGCGACACGCGGACCGGCAGGCAAGGTCGTCGAAGTGCTGGGCCGTATCGACGAGCCCGGCGTGGACACCAGGATCATCATTCGCAAGTTCGGTATCCCCGACACCCATTCGAAAGAGGCGGTCGCCGAGGCGACCCGGCTGGGATCGGTCGTCAAGGAACGTGACACCAAGGGTCGCACCGACTTTCGTGGCGTCACCACCGTCACGATCGATGGCGAGCACGCTCGCGATTTCGACGATGCGATCACCATCGAGCGACGGCCGAACGGTCACTTCTGGCTTGGCGTTCATATCGCCGACGTCTCGCACTATGTGACTGAAGGAAGTGCCCTCGATGAAGAGGCGTACGAGCGGGGCACCTCGGTGTACTTCACCGAGCGCGCGGTGCACATGTTCCCATCGGAACTGGCCACCGGCCTGTGCAGCCTGAACCCGCACGTCGATCGCCTCGTGCAGTCGTGCCTGATGGAAGTGGATCAGCGGGGCGCGGTCGTGCGTTACGAGATTCACGACGGTGTGATCAACAGCAACGCGCGCATGACCTACACGGCCGTCAACGCCATCCTGACCGATCGCGATCCGGAGACGATGTTCGAGTACCAGCCGCTCGTGGCGATGTTCGAGATGATGCGCGAGCTGTTCGACGTCCTGAACCGGCGGCGCCGGCGGCGCGGGTCGATCGATTTCGATCTGCCGGAGGCCGAGGTGATTCTGTCGGAGATCGGTGAGATCGAGGCGATCGTGGCGAGCGAGCGCAACATCGCGCATCGCATCATCGAAGAGTTCATGCTGCTGGCGAACGAGACAGTGGCGGCCCATCTCGAGGGGAATGGGATGCCGGCACTACATCGCGTGCACGAGGCGCCCGATGCCAAGAAGGTCGAGGACTTCGAGGCGTTCATCAGCACGCTCGGCTACAGCCTCGCCGCGCGCGGGCGCGCCTTGACGCCGAAGCACTTCCAGAAGCTGATCGATCGCATGCGCGGAACACCGGAGGAGCGTCCAATCGCGGCGCTGATGCTCAGGACGATGCAGAAGGCGCGATACGACGCGGCGAGCCTGGGCCACTTCGGGCTGGCCGTCGACCACTACACGCACTTCACGTCGCCAATCCGCCGCTATCCGGATCTCGTCGTGCACCGCATGCTGCGCGAATTGCGCCAGGGAGCGATCGCGCCGAGCCGGCGAGCAGAGCTCGAGGAGGAGTTGCCGGAGACCGCGCGGCACTCGTCGGAGATGGAGCGGCGGGCCGACGAAGCGGAGCGCGAGCAGTTGCAGTGGAAGAAGGTGCGCTTCATGGCCGACAAAGTTGGCGATGAGTACAGCGGCTTCGTTACCGGCGTCGCGCCCTTCGGCCTCTTCGTCGAGTTGGTCGAGCACTACGTCGAGGGGCTGGTCCATGTGTCGAGCATGGCCGACGACTACTACCGGTTCGTCGAGCAGGAACACGTGCTCCGCGGTGAGCACACGAAGAAGAACTACCGGTTAGGAGATCGTGTGGAAGTACAGGTCGTGCGTGTAGACATGGAACGCCGCCAGGTCGACCTCGGGCTGGTCGAGATCCTGGAGCGTGTGCGGCGCGACGAAACCGGACCGCGCCAGGTGCGCAGCCGGGTCAAGCCGAAGAACGAACACCGACGGTCTCAGCGGCCCGGGAAGCGCGAGCGCCTCGCGAAGGCACGCCGCCGTCGCCGTTAGGACTTCTCGGCTTCTTCGGCGCCGCCCTTTGTTGCTTCCTTGAAGTTCTTGATACCTCTGCCGATACCCCGGCCAATCTCAGGCAGCCGATTGGCGCCAAAGACCAGGATGATGATACAGAGGATGATCAGAAGCTCCGGGATGCCCAGATTGCCCATAGTGCGGAGATTGTACCACGCTGGTGTCGCGGTGTTGGCGGCCGGCTGGCTGGGCGGGAGCCCCGTTCCGGCCGCTCAGGAGCCGATTGCGCAGTTTTCGTCCGGGGTTCAGCTGGTCGAGGTGTACGCCACGGTGACCGACGCAAACGGGGGGCTCGTCACCGGGCTGAAACAGGAAGACTTCGAGGTCCAGGAGGATGAGGCTGCGCAGGAGATTGCGGCGTTCGCGGCCGGCGAGTTCCCCCTGACGGTCGTTCTCGGCATCGACCGGAGTTGGAGCATGGCGGGCGAGCCGCTGCGGCTGGCCAAAGCGTCATCGCAGGCGTTCCTGCGGCAGTTGCGACCGGCGGATCGATCGATGGCCATCGCGATTGGTAGCGACGCCGAAGTCATTGCCCCGCTCTCCAGCGATCACACTCAGCAACAGCGTGCAATCGAGACATTGGATCCGTGGAGCACCACGGCGCTGCACGACGCGATCATCGCGACACTCGACCGGCTGGAAGGAGAGAAGGGAAGGCTGGCCGTCATCGTCTTCTCTGACGGTGTCGATCGATACAGTAACGCCGCCGCTTCGCAGGTCGTCGAGCGAGCGCGTCAGAGTCAGGCGCTCATCTATCCCATCACGATCGGACGAAGCCGGCCACCATTGGCCGCGGAACTGGCCGTGGTGAGTGGTGGGCGATCGTTCCTGATTCGCGACGCTCGTGCGCTCGACGAAACTTTCTCGACGATCGCGCGTGAGTTGCGTTATCAATACCTGCTCGGTTACGCGCCGATGAAACCGATCCGGCATGGGGCCCGCGAGTGGCGGTCCATCCGGGTCAAGGTGAAAGGCCGTCCGGAACTGCGCGTTCGCGCGCGTGATGGGTATACAGCTGGATGACGCACCCGCTCGTGATCGGGCTCTTCGAGTCCACAGAAAAAGCAACCACCGCGGCCCGTGCGCTGCGCTCGATGGGCGTGGCCCACGAACGGGTGTCGATCGTCGCGCGGACGCACGACGAGGAGGGCCTCATCGCGCGGGCCTCTGGCGCCTCACCCGGCTCCGAACTTGAAGATTCGGCGACGGCAGCACGGATTGGTGAAATCGGAGCCCATCTGCTTTCGGCCATTGCGCTGGTGATGCCGGGGATCGGACCGATAGTCGCCGATGGTCCGCTGGCCGCCAGTTTGGCCGAGGCCGCTGGACATGCGGCTGGGGGCATTGCCCGCACGCTTGAAGAAGCGGGACTGGACCGGACCGAAGCGGAGAAGTGGGAGTCGCAGATTCATGAGGGTGCCCTGATCGTGGGCGCTCACATATCCGCCGATACAGTGAGTCAGACTCGGCAGGTGCTGACAGAGACCGGAGCCGTGCGAGTGGCCGAACTCCAGTGGCCGGACTGAGTTTTCACGAAATTTGTCCCCTGAAGAGACCGAATTTCGCGAGGACGGCGTCTAAACGCAGAGTGTGTGTTTGACGTAGTTTACGTGTCTGAGGCATTTGTTTTGCAGCTTGCTCCCTCAGGTCCACTCGGGGACAATGGGTAGGTAAGCGAACATTCGCGGCATGTCGACACCGACTGAGCGCCGGACGGATCAGCCATCTCTCGTTGCTTCGGAACACCTCACGGTACGTCCCGAAGCTGACGGTCCGCCCCAGGTTCGTTTCCTGTTCGAGCAGCCGGACTCGAAGCGGATCGGCGGCGCGATGGGTGCGGGTCTGCTCACCGAGTTACTTGTGCTCGGTTTGGTCCTGCTGATCGGCAGCCTTATTCCAGAGCGCGCGTACAAGGCGGTCATCCCGCCGCAGCTGTCGGAACGCATCGTCTGGTTGTCGGACCCAGGACCAGGCGGCGGCGGAGGCGGCGGCAACAAGATGCCGGAACCGCCGAAGCCGGCGGAGATCGTCAAACCGAAACCGGCGCCTGTTCCGGTTCCGACGCCACCTCCACCGGTGGAGACTCCTCCAGTCGAGCCGGTCACGATACCGCTTCAAACACTCGACGCGACCGTGACGTCACCGGGAACGATCGAGTCGACACAGGTGTCCGACAGCGTCTCTCTGGGATCGGGTACTGGCACGGGCGCTGGACCCGGACGCGGTTCAGGTATCGGCGATGGTTTCGGTGGTGGAACCGGCGGCGGAGCATATCGCCCAGGGAACGGCGTGCTGTTGCCCAAGCTGCTGCGTGACGTGAAGCCGCAATACACAGCCGACGCGATGCGGGCCAAGGTTCAGGGCACGGTCATCGTGGAATGCGTCGTGCTGCCTGACGGTTCGGTCGGCAAAGTGGAAATCGTCAAGTCTCTTGATTCGGCCTTCGGTCTCGATCAGGAGGCGATCAAGGCTGCCAAGCAGTGGAAGTTCGTTCCGGGCACGCGCTTCGGAGAACCAGTCGCGGTCCTCGTGACGATTGAGCTCACCTTCACCCTCCGGTAGCACGCCCCAGCTCATCCAGAAACGCTCGATCATCGACTGGCATATAGTGGCGGCCAGGCATGATCGCAGCAGCACGTGACGGGCGCCGACATTCGTGCCGCTGCGGCTGCCGTCCTGCTCGGCAACTCTAGTGACATTTTCCTGACATGAGCAATGGCGTAGCGGCACTGGTTCCGGCAGTACTTCTCGCCGTGAGTCTGGTGATGGGATGCCGCGCCGAACCCGAGCCGCCGATGCGGATCGGGACCACGTTCTGGCCCAGCAACGAGTTGCTGTTCCTGGCGCAGGAGAACGGCTGGTTGAACCCCTCTGAGTTTCGCCTCGTCGAGTTCGTCGATGACGGCGAAGTGATGCGGGCGATCCGGAACAACGCAGTCGCGGCCGCGTGGTTGAGCATGGATGAAGTGCTGGCCGTTGCTCAATCAGGCGTGGTCGATCCGGTCATCCTGTTCGTCTCGGATGAATCGCACGGTGGCGATGCTGTTGTGGCGCACCCCGACCTCACCACGCCGGCAGATCTGAAGGACCGGCGGGTAGCGGTGCAGATCGACTCGGTCAGCGCGTACCTCCTCGATCGCGCGCTGCGGCAGGCTGGGCTTTCCGTGGCCGATGTGCGCCTCGTCAACCTGCCGCCGTACCGCCACCTCGCGGCCTTCCGCCGCAGAGAGGTCGATGCGGTCGTTACCAGCGAGCCGGTTCGCTCACAGATAATCGAGGCAGGTGGAGTGGAGCTGTTCAGCACCGTCTCGACGCCGTTCGACATATTGCGCGCACTGGTCATGCGACGGGACTACCTGGAGTCTCACCCGCAACAGGCGGACACACTCTGTGCCGCATGGCAGCGGGCGATAGTGGAGATGAGGTCGTCAGAGAAGGCTCGGAGCTGGATCGCCGGGCGAGTGGGTACGTCTGTTGAGGGTCTCGATCGGATGCTGGAGCGGGTGAGAGTGCTCAGCCTGGCCGAGAGCCGCGAATGGCTCGGTGTGCCGAAGCCGAAGCTGCTCGCAACGCTCGCGCGATTGCAGACTGAACTGCTCAATGCCGGACTTCTGCCGACGGCGACTCCGCTGGAACCGATGTTTCGATGGCCATCGGCGCTCGAATCGGTGTGCCGCGGGTGAGGAATGGCGTTTCCCTTTCCGTCCCGCCGCGTGATGCAGTCGTTGCGATTCCGGCTGCCGTTGTTCTTGACGCTCTACTGCGGTGTCGTCGGCCTCGTGCTGTTCCCGGTCGCCAACGAGGTTCAGGAAGCCGCATTCGAACGCGATTTCGAGCGCACCGAGTTGGTGCGCGCCACCGAGATTCAGAGTCGAACCGAACGTGCGGCCGAGCGGAACGAGCTCCCGATCGCGCAGCGCGAATTCGGCGAGCTCGCCGTGTTCGAGGAGATTCGCGCGGCCGTCTTCGTTGCCCCTGACAACCGCGTCGTCCTCAGCAGCAGGCGCGACTGGATTGATCGCCCGCTCGATCTGGCAGCGCTTGGCCTCGCCGAGGCGGAGCGCCCGCGGCTTGAAGAGGTGATGCAGCGCGTGCGGGCCAGCGGCCGTACTGAGAGCCTGTTCAGTCTCGACCGCGACCGGCTGACGTTCGTTCTGCCGGCGACCGTTCCAGTCGGACCAGGTGAACTGAGTGCCACGCGAGGCGCCCTCATCCTGCTGGTTCACGATCTCAGCCTGTCGAAGGCGGTCAATCGCCAACGCCTGCTCCGGCAGTTCGGTGTCGGCGCCGTGGCGGTGTTCCTCGCCGTCGTCGGCCTCGGCATCAGCCTGCACGCGCTCGTCACACGGCGGATCGAGCGCCTGCACCATGCGATGGGACGCTTCGCGGCAGGGGCTCCACTCGCACCTGACGACGCCGGATCGTACGACGCGCCAGTCCGCGGCCACGACGAGATCGGCGAACTGCATCGCCGCTTCAACGACATCGCCGCAACCGTTGGGCGGGAGATCACCGTCAGGCGGCACGCCGAAGACGCCTTGCGGGAGAGCGAGGAGAGGTTCCGATCGGCCATGCACCATTCGCCGATCGGGATGGCGCTCGTCTCGCTCGGCGGCGAGTACATCGAGGTCAATCCCGCGCTGTGCGCGATCGTGGGCTACAGCGCGGAGGAGCTTCGAACGACGCACCTGGAGGCGGTGACCCATCCCGACGACAGGGCCGGGGATCGGACGGCGATCGAACGGATGCTGAAGCGGGAAGTCGAAACCATCCGGCGCGTCAAACGATACCGGCACAAGGATGGGCGGCTGCGCTGGGTGCAGGTGAATTCGTCGCTTGTGCTCGACGACCAGGGGGAACCGCGATACTTCGTTTCGCAGATCCAGGACATCACCGAACGCAAGCGCGCCGACGAGGATCTGCAGCACGCCAACCGTGCGCTGCAGACCATCAGCAGCTGTAACCAGGTGCTCGTGCACGCGACCGACGAATCGGTGCTGCTCCGGGAAATCTGCCAGGTGATGGTGCGTGATGGACGCTACCGGATGGCGTGGGTCGGCTTTGCCGACGCCGGCGCGGAACCACGGGTCCAAGCTGTGGCACTCCCGGCTGACCAGGCCGATGCGCCGGCGCGGACCGCGTGGGCGCATCACGGTGGCGACCAGATGGCGGCTGCCATTCGTTCGGGAGAAGGGGCGGTGTGCCACGACTTCCGGGCGGTCACTACCGGCGGTGTCTGGCGCGACGAAGCCGTGAGATTAGGTTACCGATCGTGTATCGCTCTACCGCTGCTCGGCGACGGCCGCGCTTTCGGCGCGCTCGCCCTGTGCTCGAGTGAGGCCGAGGCGTTCGACGTGGCGGAGGCGGCGCTGCTCAAAGAACTCGCCGACGACATCGCATTCGGCATCGTCGCGCTGCGCACGCGCGCCAATCAGCGTCAGGCAGAGGAGGCACTGCGCACTGCCAACGAACGATATGCCCGTCAGGAAGCCGCGCTGACGAATCTCACGCGCAGCTACGTCGGCGGACCCGAAGAATTCATCGACATCGTTCGCAGCATCACTGAAGTCGTGGCTGAGACGCTGTCGGTGGCGTTCGTCGGTGTGTGGCGTCATGACGAGAGCGGGAGTACCACTCGCTGCCAGGATCTGTTTCAGTGGCCGGAGGCAGTTCACGAAGACGGCCTGTCTCTCGAGGAGGATGCCTGCCCGGCATACTTCCGCGCCCTGGCCAATGCCGAAGTTCTCGCCGTGACCGACGCGTTGTCCGATGCACGCACTGCTGAACTCGCAGCCTGGGTGGTGATGCCGAAACGGGTCACCTCGATGATGTGCGTGCCGATTCGGTCCGGTGGCACGACGATCGGCTTCCTTTCGTGCAAGCACATCGGGCAGCTTCGCCGGTGGATGCCTGACGAACAGGCATTCGCGCTGACCGTGGCCAATCTGCTGTCGACATTGATCGCGCAAGCCGATCGGCAGCGGCTGGAAGAGCAGCTTCGCCAGGCCCAGAAGCTCGAGGCGATCGGAAGGCTGGCGGGGGGCATCGCGCACGACTTCAACAACATCCTGACCGTCATCCTCGGCCGCAGCGAGGAAGTCGGGGCGGACCCGCGCGTACCCGGGGAACTGCGTGACGCTGTTTCGGATCTCACACAGAACGCTCAGCGTGCGACAGCGCTGACGCGGCAGTTGCTCGCATTCAGTCGTCGGCAGGCGATTGAAGTTCGTGACGTCGATCTGAACGGTGTTGTGGCCAACGTCACTCGCCTGCTGCACCGAGTCCTCGGCGAGGACATCGTTGTCACCTTCACCTACGCCGAACAGGCGCTGGCCGTTCGCGCCGACCCGGGGATGCTCGAACAGGTGGTCCTCAATCTCGCCGTCAACGCGCGCGACGCGATGCCGACCGGAGGACGATTGACGATCGATACGGCACTCGTCGAGGCGAGTGGGCCGCATGCCTCACCAGCTGCGCCGAACAGGACGTGGGCCTGCCTGCGGGTGATCGACAACGGCGTCGGCATTGCGCCTGAACATCTCCCGCACATCTTCGAGCCGTTCTTCACAACCAAGGATGTCGGCAAGGGGACTGGCCTTGGTCTCGCGACGACGTACGGGATCGTTCAGCAGCATGGCGGCTGGATCGAAGTCGACAGTCACGTCGGCCGTGGCACCGAGTTCCGTGTGTACTTCCCGCGAGTCGCAGTGCAGCCGCGAACTCAGGCGCCCGCGTCTGAACCTGCGCCGGCGCCGCGCGGGCAGGAGACGATCCTCGTTGTCGAGGACGAGGCTGGTGTGCGGGCGCTCGTGATCAGGCTGCTTCAAGGGCTCGGATATCGGTTGCTCCAGGCGCAGAGCGGGCCGCACGCCATCGAGGTCTGGAAGGAGCATGGTGATGAAGTCGACCTGCTCATCACCGACATTGTCATGCCTGACGGTATGAACGGTGTCCAGCTCGCGGAACGTCTGCGACGGGAGCGGCCGTCACTGAAGGTGATCTTCACGAGTGGCTATCTGGCAGATCTCAGCCACGAGGATGTCTCGCGCCATCATTCGGACGCGTACATCGCCAAGCCGTTCAGCCTGGCCGACCTTGCCAGGCTGGTTCGCCGCACGCTCGACGGGGGAGAGCCTGTCGGGACCCCCGTCTCGCGTGACGCGTGATCAGTTGTTCAACTGGGCCTTCGCTTCTTCGAGGCAGGACGGACAGATGCCATGTGTAAACGTGGCATCGGTATGTTCGGAGACGTACACCTCGACGCGCTGCCAGTAGTTGCGATCGTCGCGGATGCGTTTGCAGTAGGCGCAGATCGGCAGAAGCCCGCGAAGACGCCTGACGTTGTCGAGCGTTGACTGCAGCTCCGCAACTTTCTCGGACAGGCGGGCCTGCAGTGAGACGACGCGGACGCCGACCTGCACGCGCGCCCGCAGCTCATTGAGATCGACCGGCTTGATCAGATAGTCGTCGGCGCCAGCTTCGAGCCCCGCAACCAGGTCCGTCGAACTGTTGCGGGCCGTGAGCAGCACGATGTAGAGATGGGCGCGAGCGGCGTCCGATCGGACCCGTCTGCACAGCTCCGGCCCCTCGAGTCCCGGCATCTCCCAATCGACGATGGCCAGCGACGGCGGGTCCTCGGCGTTGAGCAGATTCCAGGCGGCCAGGCCGTCGTGGACGACCGTCGTTTCGAAGCCCCAGTTCGACATGCTGCGGGACACCGCGACGGCGGCAACCCTGTCATCGTCGGCAATCAAGGCTCGCATGGGATCTCCGTCATTTCACGTGTAAAGCTCGGTTGCGTGCGCAATCCTTCGGCCTCGGTGGCCAGCCGCAGCCACGCGCCCTCGAGGGCATCCAGGTCGCCATCGGCAGCGAGCATCTCGATGAGCGCAGCCGCTTCGGCGATGCCGGTCGCCGAGGCGGTGCCGGCGGCGCCCTTCAGTGTATGCGCCGCGCGCCGCACGGCCACTGCCTCACGCCGGTCGAGGGCGCTGCGAATGCCGTCGGAGAGGCCTGGAAATTCCTGCGTGAACAGCCGCACGATTTCGGCCGCCAGAGCCGTGTCTCCGTGCAGCCGCTTCAGGAGGTCGGCTTCGTCGAAAGGCGAGGGCACAGGTGTGTCGGTGGTCGATCCTTCCACTTCGGCGAACAGCGCTCGCGACTCTGTCGGCTTCGACAGGTATCCATCCATGCCCGCAGCCAGGCAGCGTTCGCGGTCTCCGCTCATCGCGTGAGCCGTCATCGCCACGATCCGGATTCGATCGAGCGCGAGGTCGCGCTCGCGATCGCGAATCGCTCGAGTTGCCTCGATGCCTCCCATCACGGGCATCTGCAGATCCATCAGCACGATGTCAAACTGCTCCCGCGCGACGGCTTCGACCGCTTCCTGTCCGTTCGTCACGACAGTCACCACGTGGCCGCGCCGATTGAGCAGCCCGACAGCCACGCGCTGGTTGACGATGTTGTCCTCGGCCAGCAGCACCTTGCGCGTGAGGGCCTTCGGCGTCTCGATCGGTTGAGCTGTGGCCGAACTCGGGGCCACGGGAGTGGACGGTTCAGGCTCACGCTCGATCACCGAGCAGATGGCCGCGTGGAGATCGAACGACGCAACCGGCTTCGTCAGGCACGCGACAATCCCGAGCTCGCGACACAGGTTAGCATCATCGTACCGCCCCGACGAGGTCAGCATCATGATCGTCGCGCCGGCCAGGTCGGATCGCTTTCCGATTTCGCGGGCCAGCTCGAAGCCGTCCATGCCGGGCATCTGTGCGTCGAGCACGATGAGATCGACGCGTTCGTTCTTCCTCGTGAGCCCCGACAACACGTCGAGTGCCTCCGGGCCGCCCGACGCGACGATCGGCGACACGTTCCAGCGGGTGAGCTGTCCCACGAGAATGCGGCGATTCACCGGGTTGTCGTCGACGACGAGCACGCGTAATCCGGGAGGGAGGCGCCGATCGCGCAGCATCTGCGCTTCTGGTCCGATGCCGAAGCGAGCGGTGAAGTGGAAGGTGCTGCCTTCGCCCTGCGCACTCTCGACCCACATTCGACCGTGCATCATCGAGACCAGCGTCGACGAGATGGCGAGCCCGAGCCCCGTGCCGCCGAACTTGCGCGTCGTCGACCCGTCTGCCTGGCTGAACGCCTCGAAGATGGCTTCGTGGTGCTCGGGGGCGATCCCGATTCCGGTGTCGGAGACGGAGAACCGCAGCATGCCGGTGTCGTCGTCGGAATCCGGCCTGATGGCGACGAGCACGTGGCCACGCTCGGTGAACTTGATGGCGTTGCCTACCAGGTTCACCAGGATCTGACGCAGGCGGAGCGGGTCGCCCACGAGCGCCGACGGAACGGCCGAATCGATGTCGACCAGCAGCTCGAGTGACCTCTGGTCGGCGCGCACGGCCAGCGGCCGCAACGCCTCGTTGACGACATCGGCGAGCACAAATGCCACCGACTCGAGGCGGAGACGCCGCGACTCGATCTTCGAGAAGTCGAGAATGTCGTTCAGGATCTGCAGCAACGATGCCGCCGAGGTCCGGACAGTCTGCAGGTAGTCGCGCTGTTCGGCCGTGAGCGGCGTGCCGAGCGCGAGCTCCGTCATGCCGATGATGCCGTTCATCGGCGTCCGGATTTCGTGGCTCATGTTCGCCAGGAACTCGCTCTTGGCGCGGCTGGCTTCCATCGCCTTGTCGCGGGCGATCGTCAGGTCGGCATTCACGGCTGAGAGTTCCGCGGTTCGCGCTTCGACAGTACGCTCCAGTCCTTCCTTGTGCTGGACCAGTTCGGCGTCGCGGCGATGGATCTCGGCGAGCATCTTGTTGAAGCCGCTGATCAGCTCCGTGATCTCGTTTTCTCCGTCGCCGTCACTTTCGACACGAACGTCGTACACACGGTCCCGTGTAACCGCACGAGTGACCGATGTGAGACGGAGCAGCGGTGCCGAGATGGTTCGCTGCATGCGTGAAGCGAGCACGACTGACAGGCCGAAGGTCCCGAACAGCACGAGCGCCACGACCAGGGCCGACGCCATCGCCTGTTCCCACAGAACAGACAAGTCCGACTCGATCACCACCGTACCGATGACATCGTTGTCGAGCACGATGGGACGCGCCAGCAGCAGAACGCCATCCGTGAACTCGCACCATTGACGATTGGGTTCGACATCGAACGCGCTCGCCGGCAGAATGCGGTCAGGGTTGCGTTTGCCGGATCGATCGAAGCGGGCGAGTTGCGAGCCCTCCTTCGTCCAGATCACGGCCGACACGATGCTCTCGTTCACCGACAGCGCGCGAATGATCTCCGATGCCGCCTTCCCATCGTTGAACACGATCGCGGCAGTGCTGTTGGATCCGATGACGTCGGCGAGCATGCCGGTGTCGCGCACCAGCCGGGTTCGTGCGCTGGACAGATCCCACGCGAGGACGACGGTCATGCCGATGACGAGCGACACGATGCTCGTGAGCACGCCGATGAGCGTCAGCTTCCGGGCGAGCGATAACCCGCCGTGCCAGGCGACGATGCGTCGGAGCCAGTTGCTACGGCTGGTCATGACGATCGGCGTTGAGAATCTTGGCCAGTTGAAGCAGGCGCGAGCTCAGACGGAGCCCGGCGCGCTGCGCGGCTTCGGGATTGATCGCGAACCGCATGCGCCCCTCGTCGACGAACAAGCCGACGATGCCGCCGAGTCGCACGAATTCATAACCGTTACTGACGGTCAGCACCGTCGCACCCTGCAGTTCGTCGAGAATCGACGCGATGCGCTCGCGATCGGCGATGCCGAGGTAGACGAGGTTGCAGGTGCGCAGCCGCGCGCCGCGCGAGATCTGCACGGCGCGACCGTTGATCGTGCTGCCGCCAACGAGGTCGTTGAGAGCGCCTTCGACGGCACTGTCGTCGAGCACGCAGATCGTGAGCGGGCCGGACAGGGCGGAGTCGTCGCCCCACTCCGTGAACTTGGCAAAGTTATAGAGGAACGCGGCGCGGAGAGACGGCTGAGTGATGGACTGACCCGCCCAGCAAACGCCAGCGGCGAGCAGTATCGCAACCGGGGTAGCGACTCCCCCCACGATCCCCGCCAGCACTGAAAGTCTCACGCGAGTAACGCTGCAGATCTGTGCAGGTCACCTCGATCGGACACACGTCCGGCGAGATAGTGGAGCAGCGGCACGAGGAGCCGTGACCTGAGCATGCCGTCAAACCGGCAAGAGGAATGCCGAGGTTGGGAGGCGAACAGGTCCCTCGAAACGCGCCGTAAAACTGAGAAGTGGCGTTTGGAGTCGTCGGCTATCCGACACTTACGTCGGCAAGCTGGACAATATAGGGATCGGCGCGCGTACAGGAAACAGGGGGCGAGCCCCTGTCGGAACTCGCCCCCTGCTTGGTCCT
>JAICEG010000080.1 GCA_025924295.1 Vicinamibacteria bacterium | reverse complement strand
TCTACTACATTCGTCGCCGCTGGGGCCAACCGCTCCCATTTGTCGCCGTCGCCGTCCCGCTGCTTGCGTGGCTGGCGCTGGTGACCATCCCGGCGCTGCACCTGGGAGGCGCGTCGTCGCGGTCGGCGCGTGTCTTCACGGAGTACCTGTGGCTGACGCTGCTGCTGGCCGGGATCGTGGCGTTGGCCCAGGTCAAGAAGCTGCGAGTCTTCGACACCAACGCCGGTAATCTCTGCTACGGGATCTACCTCAATCACTTCTTCGTCGCTGGTTTGCTGCTGCGCGCGGGCACGGTTCCGTATCTCGGTTTGCCCGGAACGATGACGTTCGGCTTCGCCGTCCTGCTTGGATCGACAGCGCTCGCCTATGTCACGTACCGCGTGGTCGAACGTCCGTTCGACCGCGTGAGGGCTCGCGTTCGCGGCGACGTCAGTCCGCTTCCGACGATGGCCGTTCCGCGCGCATGGCGCACGCAGCTCGGCGCGCTCGCTGTGGCGGCCGCGTTGGTCCTGCTGGTCAGCCCCGTCGGCCGTGCGGTCGCCTATGTCAGCCAGTCCGCCATCGAAGAGCTGCCACCGTCGCCTGCATTCAACATTCGATGGCGCCCCGACGTTTCCGACGGCACCCGCCAGGAGCTCGAGGCAGAACTCGGGCTCACCGCGCTCGGGCCGGTCGAACGGGATGAGAGCCGGCGCACGTGGTCGTACAGCCTGCGCTCGCCGACACCTGATCGTGTCCGCGCACTCCTCGAACACCGCGCCGTTGAAGATACCGCCGGCATCGATGCCGAGAGACTCGAGATCTCCCAGTAACCGCGTTTCGCCGTTCGCCGACGCAGCGCGCGATATGATTCGCGATGGTGGTTCGATCGAGGCCGACAGCCTTCATACGCGAACGACGGTTGCCGGCGGCAGCGATCCTCTGCGGCCTTGCGGTGCTCGTCCTCTACACGCTGCGCGCCTTGCTGACGGCCGGCGAAGACCAACTGCCCGGTCGCGACTCCGTGAACCTGTACATCTGGGAGATCTACACGCGATCGGTCCTGGCAACCGGCGCGCTGCCATTCTGGAATCCCTTCCACTTCGCAGGCACGCCGCATCTGGCCGATCCCCAGACGACGGTCCTGTATCCTCCGGCGATCCTTCTCCGTTGGCTGCCGCCAGAGGCCTTCCTGGCGTGGATGGCGGCGCTGCACGTCTGGCTCGCGGGCGCTGGTGTTCTGTTCTTGTGCCGTGTCATCGGACTCGGATGGATATCATCCACGGCCGTTGCGGTTGCCGGCATGCTCGGGGGCGCAGCGGGCGCCCGCCTGCACAACGGGCATCTGCTGCTCCTGTATTGCGCGGCATGGCTGCCGTGGGCGTTGGCGCTCGCGATCGTGTCGCTCCGTCGATCGACGGTATGGCCGCATCCGGCGCTGGTGCTGGTGCTTGTGCTGCAGTTCCTCGCGGGGTACATCCAGGGCAGCGTGTACCTGGTCGCAGCGCTGTGCCTGTACTACCTTTACAGCGTGCTCTGGCCTGAGCCCGGCCAACCGTCTTCCCGGGCTCGTGCAGTCTCTCAACTGGTAGTGCTCGGTGTGCTGTCGCTCGGTGCGGCTGCGTTTCAGCTGCTTCCGACGGCGCAACTCGTGGTCGAAGCCGGTCGCCGCACGGGAATCCCATACGCAGACGCCATTGAAGGTGGCTGGTCGTTTCGAAGCCTGGTGACGTTCTGGTTTCCGTTCTTCGGTGTCTCAGCTGAGACACCACACCGCGATCTTGCAGAAGCCGTCGCGTATGTCGGCTGGGTCCTGATGGCGCTCATTCCGCTGGCGCTCTCCGACGAACGCCGTCGCCGGATCGCGATCTTCTTCAGTGTCCTTGCCGCGGCGGCTGTCGCAACGGTGTGCGTCGACCTTCCGGTGTATCGCTTGCACCATGCGATCCTGCCCGGCTTTCGCTATCCGGGCCGGGTATTGTTTCTCGCCACGTTGAGCCTGGCAGTACTCGGCGGGTTGGGACTGGAGAGATTCATCGCGCTCGCGCACGCGCGGCGCTGGGGCGTACTGGCGATGGGACTTGCACCGAGTGTTGCGGTCATCATCGCGGCGACGCTGGTCGTGCTGCCTGGAGTTGCGATCGAGCTGCGACCTCCCACACCATGGTGGCCGTGGCTTCCCGGCATGGCTCTGGGCGGCCTTCTCGTCGTGGGTGTGCTGGCGGGCCGTGCGTGGCAGACGACCGCGATGGCCATCGCATTGGCGCTGGTGACGGTGGATATCAGTGCGTTTACTGCTGGCGCCGAGCGGCTGGTGACCGTCGAGCCAATCGATCGCATCCGGCACTGGATGGGTCCCGTCACGCCGGGCCGCGGTATCTCGACGTGCGAGCGTCGCATCAGCTCGGGGGAAATGCTTCGGAACGGACAAGCCGGACTCGACGGTCTTGCCGGGATCATCCTCGCAGACTACACGGACTGGGCGCACGTGACATCGTCCGGTGATCCGCTGCCTCGCGACGGTCAGTTCCATGGGATCGACAGCGAGGGACCGCTACCCGCGAGGCGCGACCTGATCGATGCCGCCAACGTGTCGGTCATGTACTCCTGTGCGCCGCTCGATGCCCCGTCTGTCACGCTCATCTCACAAGCAGAGGAGATTTACGTCTACCGCAACGAGTCAGCCAGGCCCCGTGCATTCTGGACGTGCGACGGCCAGATGATGACGAAAGGTGAGGCGACGGCGAGGATCCTGACCTCGCGCTTCGATCGCGAGGGACAGTTGGAGCCGCGCACCTACGTCAACGTACGCTGGGCACCCGATGTCGTGGCCGATCGCCGGCGAAGTCTCGAGGAGCACCACCGCCTCGACGATGGAGTTGCGCTCGATGAGCGCACGTGGCGGTACACGCTCGGAGATTCGTCCGTCCCCAGCGTGATGACGCTCCTCCAGGATCCCGCAGTTGAAGACACCCAGGGCATCGATCGCGGTACGGGACAAATACTGCAGGTGTCTGCACCGGCTCCAGATGAAAGCGATGCTTCCACTCAACAATTGGTGTCGGGTACAAAGCCGTGCGCGACGTCAGGAACAGTTGACCTGATCTCGCAGAACCAGCCGGATGGGCATCTCGAGGCCAGCGTTCACGCCGGCGCTCCTGGCTATGTGTTCTTGAGTGAGCCTTTCTATCCAGAGCGGCGCGCGTTCGTCGACGACCAGCCGGTTACTGCCCTGAGGGCGAACCTGGCGTTCACGGCGATCCCTGTCCCCGCGGGAACACACCGATTGGAATTGCGCTACGTGCCCGGCAGCTTTCGCCTGGGCGTTGGTATCTCGGTCCTCACTGCGCTGCTGTGGGCAGGAGCTTCGTGGAGAAGAAGGCGCAGCCGATGACGCGTGCCAAAGGTCGCGGGCAGGGTCGTCGCTTTCTCTTCGTGATGCAGTATCCCGGCTACTTGAGGTACTTCGACTCGGCCGTGCGTACGCTCGTCGAACGCGGCCACAGCGTGGACCTCGTGTTCGACAGCCCTCACAAACAGCCGGAAGGACGCGAGGCGCTCGAGGGACTGGGTGGTCTCACCTGGGGCGGACAGACACCGCGTCGAGACGACGTCTGGAGTGTCGTCGGAAAGGCGATCCGCGCGGCAGTCGACTACCTTCGATACCTGCATCCAAAGTTTGCGGAGGCCCATTACCTGCGCAATCGGATGCGCGACGTGCTGCCGCCGATCTTTTCGTTCCTCGGGAGGTGGACATCGGCGAGCGCCGAAACGACCAGACGGGCGATCGCACCGTTTCTCGCCTGCGAGCGTGCGATTCCAAGCAGCCCGATCCTCGAGAAGTTCATCGAGTCGCGCCGGCCCGATGCCGTCCTGGTGTCGCCGCTGGTTACAGATCGGTCCACCCAGGTCGACGTGGTGAAGAGCGCGCAGGCGCTCGGCGTTCCCGTCGCTCTGTGTGTCGCGAGTTGGGATCACTTGACGACGAAGGGCCTGATGAGAGTGCAGCCGGACCTGGTCTCCGTCTGGAACCAGCACCAGCTGGCCGAGGCCGTCGAGTTCCACGATTCCGAGCGCGACAGGATCGTGGTCACTGGCGCGCAACCGTTCGACCGCTGGTTCGAACGGCAAGCGACCGATCGCATCGCGTTCTGCCGCAAGGTGGGTCTCGATCCAGCCAGGCCGTTCGTGCTCTTCGTGGGATCGACGGCCTCCATTTCTGCTCCCGAGGCAGAAGTGAAATTCGTTCGCCGGTGGATCGAGTCGTTGCGCGCTCTTCCGGCGCTGTCGCATGTCGGCGTGCTCATCCGGCCACACCCGTACAACGCCGAGCACTGGCGTGACATCGATCTGACGGCCCTGCCCGGCGTCGAGGTCTACCCGCGATCGGCCAACCCGGTCAACGAGGCGGATCGGCAGGACTACTTCGACTCGCTGTTCCACAGCGAGGCGGTGGTCGGAGTCAACACGACGGCCATGATCGAGGCTGCGATCGTGGGACGCACCGTCCATGCTGTGCTGGCCGACGAGTTCCAGGACACGCAGGGCGGCACGCTGCACTTCCAGTACCTCCTCGCCGAGAACGGGGGGTTCCTGCGGGTGGGAAAGAGCCTGTCCGAACACGCCACGCAGTTGGCCGAAACGCTGGCCAATCCTGCTGTCGGCCGTGGGGCGTGCGCACGGTTTGTCGGGACCTTCATTCGTCCACACGGTATCGATGTCCAGGCCACACCGGTGCTTGCCGATGTGCTCGAGCGTCTGGCGGCATCAGGCCCGCGTCCGATCGTTCGGCCGGAAGCATCCACTTATCCCTTGCGGTTCTTCCTGTGGTTGTGCGGCGTGGTCGCCGTCTACCGGAGCCCGACGCGAATCGTGAAGGTCGTCCGACGGACTGGTTCTAAGGTGAAGAGGAAAGTCGTTGCCGTCGTGACCGGGCAGACGTCCACTGAATGATCCCCAGCGTCACCGCGGCGGCAGCCGTCAGGATCATCCGAAGCCTCCACGTCGACCAGAACGCCGGCGTCGCATCGTCTGTTCTTGCCACGTACACGGGAAACCAATCCCGGAAGTAACGTGTCATGTCCATCTGGCTGAAGGGTTGCTGCGTGACCAATGTGACGAGGAGCGCCGCTGACAGCACGACCGCGCCCGGCCGGTGGTCGCGAACGTAGCCGGCGTAAAGAATCGTGATCACGGGCAGCAGAAACGCCAGGTAGCGCCAGATGTCGGCGTTGCCCACCGCGGTAGCCGCCAGGATCACGGCGGCAAACGTCGCCAGTTCGGGTGTTGCGAGCAACCGGCGGGCGCACCATCCCGGTCTCAGGACCAGCAGCAGCGTCACGCCACCAATCAGCGTGAGCAGGAAATAGAAAAAGAAGGCGACGAAGCCGGGGTCTAGCCAGAGAGCGAGGTTGGCGATGAAGTCGCCGGCGGTGAGCAAGGCTCGATCTCGATCACCGAGATTGGTTGCGGCGGCCCATTGACGAACCAGAAACATCGCGACGAAGGCGGGCGCATACGTCAACAGCGTGCGGATCACGCCGCGGCCTTGCCGCAGGTCCCGGTGAATTCCGAAGAACGCGAGTGCGATGCCCAGTTCCCGGGCGAACACCGCAACCAGCGCGGCGGCACCTGCGGCCCATCCGTCGCGCGTCAGTACAACGTAGGTCGCCCCACTCAACGCCGCCAGCGCGCCGAGATCGATCAACGTAGGGTAGAACGCGAACATCTTCGCCGTGGCTATACAGAGCGCCACTGTGACGACGAAATACGCCTTGTAGACCGGCGCGACGTCGTAGAGATCGAGCAGCAGGCACAGAAAGAAGTACAGAGCCGCCGCATACAAGACGTTCATGACCTGAAACGCGGAAATCACGTCGAAACCGGCGTAGTAGGGGATGCGGGTCAGCAGTGGAAGCAGTGGTCGCGTCTGCGTCGCGACGGTTCCGTCCAGCACCCGGCCGGTCACCATGTGGGCGTATTGACGGCCGTCCCATCCCAGGCCGTCGTTGGCTTCCACCCGGCCCGAACGTGCGTTGAGCGCGGCGAAGATCACCAGCCCGATGGCGACAATCAGCAGGTTGGTCGCCCATCGCCGACGCTGCTGCGCATCCGTGTATGGTGCGACCCCGCTTCCCGCGATTCCCATCATCTGGGCGCAATCCTACACCCCATGCGACCCGCGGGCATTGGCCCCGGCTCCAAGGCGAAGTAGTATTCACCTCCCAGGAGACCCCGCCGAGTGATGTTTCGAGCGCCGCTTTCGTATGTTGTCGCGGCCGTCATTGCCTTTCTCGCTGCTCTGCACAAGATTCTCTATGCGTCGGTGCTGGTGAACGACGACTTCATGCACCGCGCCTACGCGCTGCAACTTTTGAGCGGCGAGTTGCCGATTCGCGACTTCTTCGACTACGGCATGGTGCTGATGTACCTGGCCAGTGCCGTGGCGCAGATGCTGTTCGGGTATCGCCTGCTCGCGGAAGCGGTCTTGATCGGGCTGACGGTGGGGCTCACCTCTTTCCTGGTGTTCGAAGTCGTACGACGACTCACCGAATCGAACGCCGCGGCGCTGCTCTCCACGACGCTGTTCCTGGTTGCCATGCCGCGTGGCTACGGCTACCCCAAGTTGATCGTGTACGCCGTTGCCGCCGTCCTGTGGTGGCGATATGTCTCGAAGCCATCACCAGCACGGGCTGTCGCACTCGGTGTGTGGGCCGCGGTCGCGTTCTATTGGCGCCCCGACCATGGCGCCTATGTCGCTGCAGGCATCACCCTGGCGATGGCCGCGGCTCACGGCATGAGCCTGAGGGCGCTGGGCGAGTCGGCTCGAGCCGGCGCGGTGTCTCTCGTCCTGGTCGCACCATGGCTGACGTTTGCAGCCGTCCAGATGCACGGCCTTGGTCCGTTCATCCAAAGCGGCATGACGGCTGCCGTCCAGGAGCACATCGCGGGCCAATCGCTCCCTCGATGGCCGGTGGTCAAGCCATCCGATGTGATCGACGTCGATCGCCCTGAGCAGTACGCGCCGTCAATCGGTCTGCGGTGGACGCGCGACAGCTCGCCCGATTCGCGACAGGAGGTCCTCGATCGGTATGGCCTCACGGTTGTCTCGACTCGCGACGACGTGTCGCAGACGATGCGGGCATCCGAGCGGACCGTCGACGCACTCCGGGCGTTGATAGCCGAGCCGATCGTCGAGGATACCGACGGCATTGACCGTGGCGCCGCCGAAATCTCTTCGTCGGTCTGGCCTCCGTCGCAGCGGCGCCGTTTCGAGCACTGGTGGTTGCGACTGCGCCTGCTTCCCGGCCTCGACCAGCAGGTCCAGGCAGGTGAATCAGCGACGATTCTTCTGTACATGCTGCCGCTGTTGGCGATTGTCGCTGCCTTCCCGCTGAAGCGTTATCTGCCCGCGCGGGTGACGCCGATTCACCTGATGTGCTTCGGCATTTTCGCGATCGTCGTCAATCTCGGCGTTCTGCGCGCGCCGTTCCACGTGCGAGCGGGCGACGGCATCGTCTTGCCGGGCATCGTGCTGGGAATACTCTGCGCCACGTTCCTGCAGGTACGAGGCGAGGTGAGTCCGCTCGTCCGGCGAGTCACGGCCGTCGCCGGCGCCATTGCGCTGGTGTTGTTGATGAAGAGCCTCGCTGTCGCTGGTTTGTCAGGTGAGCGCGTGACCTGGCTTGCCGGTGAGTGGGAGTCCCTGAATCGCGCGCGCGGCGCCTGGGAGGAGGTCGTCGGGCGGCTCACCGCGAATCCACCGATCGACTATTGGCGTAACCGTCGTCCGGAAGCCACGCTTCGGCTTGCGGCGTACGCACGCGAGTGTCTTCCCGCGACGGATCGGATCTCCGTGTTGTGGTTCGCGCCGGAGATTTACTACTATTCCGATCGGTTGATGGCGAGCCGTCACGCCTTCTATCTCCCGGAATTCGGCAGCCTGCCGCACGAGCGTGACATGGAGATGGAGAAGGTCAGCCGCACGCCGCCCGCCATGGTCTTCACGAGGACCGGATCCGACGACGCCGTCCGCCGCGCGTTTCCCCAGGTGATGGATCTCGCAAGCCGTGACTATCACGTCGCCGGCTGGATTGATGAGGCTGGCGATCGGTACTCTTTCCTCGTGAGAAAGGACCGCATGCCCGTGCGCGAATACGGGGCCGATGGCTGGCCCTGTTACCGCTGATGGTCGCTGAAACCGAGTCACGATTTTCATGGATTCCGATCGCGTGGGTTACAGCCTGCGTGGTTGTGCTCGGTTACGCGTTCTTCACGGTCTCCTGGTCGTACGTCGACTTCTACAAGAACATGCGCGAAGTCACCACCTGGGACTGGGCGCAGTTCATTCGCTATGCGTTCGGCGGGAGCCTGGAATACCGGCCGGCATTCTGGGTCGCAGCCAAGGCTGCCTACGAGATCGTCGGTCTCAACGTCTGGCTCTACCAGGCGCTCGTCCTGGCTCAGTTCGCGGTTGCACTCGGATTGCTGCTGTGGATCTTTCGACCGATCGGGATTCCCCGCGCGGTCGCGGCCGTCGTCGCGCTCAGTTGCGTCGCCGGCCTTCACACGTCTCGCATCCTCTTCCTGTTCGTTCCGCTGAATCCACACTCGGCGTCGCTCGTGCTGCTGCTGGCCGGGCTGGCCTTGGTCCTTCACCCGCGTACGCGTCCGTTCGACTGGGTGTTCTTCCCGCTCACGGCGGCCGCGTTGTTCACGCTCGAATCGGGCCTGTTGATGGTCCCGCTGCTCGTCGTCTTGTGGTGGCGAGGCGCGCCAGGTATCAGCCTGCGCGGCGTCTCATGCGCTGTTCTCGCGCTCGTCGGCTATCTGACGATTCGGCTCGGTCTGGGCGCGCCTGTGGCGCTGGGTTCCAGCTACGTGGGATCGGGTCTCGGGTTGTCTGACGCCACTCCCGAGCAGCTGGAAAACATCTTCGAGCATGCCCCCTGGCTCTTCTGGATATACAACGTCACCGCAAGCTTTCTGAGCGTCGCCCTGTCCGAGCCACGCGCGGGCGGCTACCGATTCATTGCAGCGCTCCTCCAGGGCCGCGCTTCGACCTGGCAGTGGCTGCACGTCGCATCGTCATTGCTCACGAGCGTTGTCGTGATTGTCGCGCTGGTGCGCTATCGGCCGACGTCTGAGCGTGATCGGTTGCTCGTCGCCGCGGGGCTTGCGCTGCTCGCGTTCGGGAGCGGGATAGGGTTTCTCTATACACGTGACCGGATTGGATTATGGGCGGGCGCTGGCTACGCTCTGCTCGTGTTCGTCGCGCTCGCGATGATGCTGGAGCGGATGCCGAGGTCGGGCTTGAAACGCGTCGCGACGCTCGCCATGGCCAGTGTCCTGGTAATCGCCTGGACCGTGCGCATGGGCGAGACTTACGCACAGTTGCGTGATACCGCGTGGGACTATCGGCTCGAGTGGACGGATCGCTTCGACGAGCTCGGTGGTCCCTTGCAGCCGCAAACAGAACTGATGACGACCGTGCGCGCGGCGGCGCTCAGCAAGTCGCCTACTGATCCGACAGGCGATCCAGCGTGGACCTTCGCGCTGTTCGAGCGCAAGTTCGATCGGGAAGGCGGCGAACGGCGGCCGGCGGACGAAGCGGCCGACAATGCCGTTGTGCCGC
Organism: Vicinamibacteria bacterium; assembly: GCA_025924295.1. GTDB lineage: Bacteria > Acidobacteriota > Vicinamibacteria > Vicinamibacterales > UBA2999 > Gp6-AA40. The sequence continues at coordinate 5,023 of JAICEG010000080.1, read as the reverse complement.
TGTCGTTGCCGTTCGACATCAGGTGGAAGCCGGAGGTTGACGAGGGAGCACGGCGCCAGGCCGAGGCCGAGTTGGGTCTCGCCGACCCCCAGCAAGTCACCAGAGATCCGCGCGGGCGCACGTGGGAATATCGCCTGCGCACGCCGACACGCGATCGCGTCCGCATGGTTCTTCTACACGCGGCCGTCGAAGACACGGCGCGCATCGACACCCAGCGTTTCGAGATCGTCCAGTAGACGAGGAATGTCCAAGCCACAGAATCCACTTCACGCGCTGGCCCGCCGCATCCGCGCCGCCTTTGGTGGTGCACAACAGGACGAGGCGTTGGCCGATCTCAGCCGCCGTCTCGCGCGAATCGAACGCCAGCTCGATGCGGTCGAGAAGATCTGGCAACGCACGCGACACGTCGAGCCCGCCGTGCAGGCCCTCCTGCGGGAGCGCTATCTCGAGCCGGCAAATCTGCCTTATCCGGAGCGATTGACCGCACGCCGGTTCCGTCTCAGCTCGCAGAACCAGGAGGACGGACTCACGATCGCGCTGTTGAACGAAGTGGGGGCGACCTCGTGTCGCTTCGTCGAGATCGGTTCAGGACTGAGCGGCGGCAACTCAGGGTTCCTCGCTCGCGAGTGCGGATGGTCGGGGCTGATGGTGGATGGTCATGAGGGTCACATGGTCCAGGTCGGCCGCCGGTTTCCGACGGTGAAGGCCGTGGCCGCCTGGGTGACCCGGGAGAACATCAACGACCTGATTACGAGCAACGAGTGCGGGGGAGAAGTCGATCTCTTCAGCCTTGACCTGGATGGATGCGACTACTGGATCTGGGAGGCGATGACCGCCTGCTCCCCGCGCATCGTCATCCTCGAATACAACTCGATGTTCGGCCCTGATCGAGCGGTCACCATTCCCTACGACCCGAAATTCGACCGCCATCGTCATCACACCGCTTACTACGGCGCCTCACTCGCGGCGCTGACCCGGTTGAGCGCGCGCAAGGGGTATCGCCTCGTCGCGGTGGAGCCGAATGGCGTCAACGCGTTCTTCCTGCGCAACGATCTGGCGCCGCACATTCCGGCGTGCGAGCCGGCACGTGCGTATCGTCTGCTGGAGAAGTACGACGTGTTGATTCAGCAGGGGAACGACGTCGACCGTTACATCAAGCAGTCCGGCCTGACGCTGGTCGAGGTGTAGCGACGAGTCTGTAGACCCGCGAGCGTGTCCAGGACTCTAGTTGGTAATCTCGTCGTAGTAGGCAGTCGCTCGCTCGCGACCGGGAATGACGCTGTCCTTGACCGCGAGATACTTGACGGGATCGTCCTTGAATCGATCCACGTCGTAGACGTTCGTGATCTCGTGCGTCGTGCAGTACTGCGTGTACAAGCACAAGCGGAACGATCCCGGATCCACACGGCTGCCCAGGTGCAGGCAGCGAGAGGTGTCGACGGCAACGCCGGTGCCGACCGGTCCGGTGACGGTCACGATGTCTTCCGTGCCGCCGACAGCGGCGATCTCTTCATCCGAATAGCGGCGCAGCTCGATGTCCTGCCCGGACTTCTGTCGCTTCCGGAGTGCCCGGACGTCACGCACGATCCGCGAGGTGGCATCGGCCGGAATGAACGTGAAGGGGCCTTCGTGCACGCCGACGTCGAACAGATGGATGAAGTGCTTGATCTGTGTGAGCCCCTCGTGATCGAGATGAAATAACTGGCTCTCGATGTTCTTCCCGCCGCTCCGTGGCAAGGAGTACATCAGGTCGATGCGAGTCAGGTACGGCACCATCCCCAGGTAGCGCGTCGCGCTTCCGAGCATCGCATCGTCGAGAGCGAAGCTCACGAGCTCAGGGTGCCGGCGCAGATCGTCGTCGTCGAGCAGATAGCGCAGGAACGATTGTTTCCGTGTCAGGAATTTCTGTTGCTGCTCCGGAGTCCAGCCGTCGAAGCCGGTCAGTTGAGCATCGATGTCCGCTTTCTTGCGGGCGAACAGTTCCCGGCACGATGCGAGCACGTCACTGAAATCGCCAAGGGCGTCGGGCGACAGCAGGGCGTATCCCTTCGCCTGATCGATTGTGGCGCCGTGGTTGCTCAGTCGCGCGAGGTAGGGCGCGGCCGCCTGCGCGCGGTGGCGCATGTCCTTCGGCGATCCTGCCAGTCCCGCAACCTTCAGGAGCTTCCTGCCGGTCTCGGAGTCTCTCAGCCGGAAGAACAGGCTCTTTTCGGCTTGCCTGACGCGCCGGAAAACGTTCTGCGCGAGCTTGACGCCGCGCTTGCTCTGCTTTCTCGCAGTCTTGACGCGCCGGAGAATCAGCCCGTATGCGCGACCGGCGAGCGAGCCCTGTCCTGTGCCCACAATCAAGAGCATACCAGCCGGGCGGTCCCGGCCGCTCGATCCACCGAAGTATGATCTACACGAGCGCCAGAGTACATCATCCCTGATGCCGCGAGTCATCATCGGTTCGCTTCTCTTCAACCACGCCGATCACTTTCGAGAGGCCATCGAATCCGTCCTCGGGCAGACGTTCACCGATTTCGCGCTGGTGCTGGTCGACGATGGGTCGAGTGATTCGACACCGGAGGTCGCCCGCGAGTACACGGCCCGGGATCCGCGGGTGTCGTACGCACGAAATGCCGAGCGGCTCGGCCTGGTCGACAACTCGCGGCGCGCATTCGAGATTGCCCGCCAGCGCCATCCCGAGGCGGAATACTTCGCATGGACCAGCGATCACGATCTGTGGCACCCGCGATGGCTGCAGCAACTCGTCGACGCTCTCGATGCCAATCGGCACGTAGTGCTCGCCTATCCGTTGAACCGGCGCATCGATCCCGAGGGCGCGCTGCTGAAACGGAAGCCGTGGTTCTTCGATACCGTCGGCGTGAACGATCGATGGACACGCCTGCGCGGCGGCATCCGTCAGATGCGAGCCGGGAACATGGTGTACGGGTTGTATCGAGTCGACGCGCTGGCGCGGGCGGGCGTGTATCGACGCATTGTGATCCCGGATCGGCTGCTGATTGCGGAGCTCTCGCTCTACGGGCAATTCAAGCAGGTTCCGGAAGTGTTGTGGTTCCGTCGCTGGTATGGCCGCGTCTTCAGTCTCGACCGGCAGCGAGCCAGCTTCTTCCCGGGGCGCCGTCCGCTCTATTCATATTGCCCGTGGTGGATGGCGCACAGCGTAAGCCTCATTCACACGTTGACCGTTCGCGGTGACGGCCGGCCGGATGTGTCGCGGGCCACAGGCCTTCTGGTCGGGGCACAGTACCTGGTGTTCGCGTGCGCCGTGCACGCGCGGCAACGGCTGCGGGAACTGCGTGCGTGGCTTGCGCAATCTCAATTCGTGCTGCGGCAGCGGCTGCAGCTGATGCGGCGCTCGATCGCCAGGCAAGGTCTCGTCAGTTGGATTCTCGTACATCTCAAGGAGCTCGGTACGGCCGACGCATGGCGAAAACACGTGTAGCGCGGATTCGCAAAGGCATGGCGCGGCTGGGATTCGAAGCCGTCAGGCGTCCCGGGCTGATGTTCCTCAGGTCGATGCGGGCGATTCCAGTCGTTCGCAATCGCGTGATTCCCGCGCTTCTCAAGGAGGAACTCGACGGAATTCCCGCGTCGGACGCCGTCGATACCGTCCGGCAGGAGCTGCGGCGATTGCAGGAGACGACCGGCCCGATCGTCATCGGCCCATGGGTCGGCGAAGTCGGGTTCGAGCTCTTGTACTGGATACCCTTTCTCAACTGGGCGCTGCGTGAGTACGAACTGGATCGGCGGCGCCTGATCGTCGTCTCGCGCGGCGGCGCCGGGCGATGGTACCGCCATCTCACGGCTGAATATCTGGACGTGTTCAGCCTGTTCACCCTCGATGAGTATCGGCAGGCCAACGAAGCGCGGTGGGACAAGGCCGGTCATCAGAAGCAATACCGAGTCGAGCAGATGGACCGCGACATCTTCGATCGCGCGAGGGAGAAGGCCGGCCTTCAGCAGGCGGAGCTGCTCCATCCGTCGCTGATGTACCGGATCCTCCGCTTCTACTGGTTCGAGAAGGCAGGCATTGGTCTGCTCGACCGTCACACAGAGTTCCGTCGCCTCGCCCCGGTGGAGCGCACACCGGCGCTGAAGGATCTCCCGGCCGACTATGTCGCCGTCCGTTTCTACTTCCGGCCTTCGTTTCCCGACACGCCGGAGAATCAGCGCTTCGCCGCACATGTGATCCGCTCGCTCAGCGAGGAGATTCCGGTCGTGCTGCTGAACACCGGGCTCCGGCTCGATGACCACGAAGACATGGATGTGCCGGGCAAGAACGTGTACCGCGTCGACGAGCTGATGCGGCTCGAACAGAACCTGGAGATTCAGACCGAGATCATCAGCCACGCCCGCGCCTTCGTCGGAACGTACGGCGGGCTGGCCTACCTCGGTCCGTTTTACGGTGTCCCTTCGGTCTCGTTCTACTCGACGGAAGAGGAGCTCGTTCCCGCACACCTCGACGTCAGCTGGCGGCTGGGACGAATGATGGGTGTCTCGGTCACGACACTCCACACGAAGATGGCTGGACTGTTGCGGGGGGCCCTGGCGGGCCCTTAGAAGGTCAAAGGTCAAGTGTCAAAGGTCAAAGGTCAAGTCAAAGGTTAGAAGTTTCAGGTCGAAAGGTGGCAAGTGCTAGGTTGCAAGTGGCAGTCACAGAAATTCTCGGACTTGAGACTTGACACTTGAGCACCTGGGACCTGGTACCTTAGCCCTCGCCTTTGACCTTTGCCCTTTGCCCTCTGGTTAGTCTCCTCGGCACTCGACGTAGTAAGGTCCAATCGCCAGTCCGTCGACCCATCGATTGGTCAGATGCATGAGCGCATCGTCGGGAGAGCCTACGATCGGGTGGCCGTGCCGATTGAAGGACGTGTTGAGGAGGACGCCGATACCGGCTGCGCGTTTGAACGCACGAATCAGTTCGGCGTAGCCCGGATTCATGTCTTCCGTGACGACTTGTGGGCGAAGCGTGCCATCCACATGGACCACGGCCGGGACTTCGCGCTTTGCATAGTCG
>JAICEG010000079.1 GCA_025924295.1 Vicinamibacteria bacterium | reverse complement strand
TGCATGGCCGAAGTGGAGATGGAACTGTTCAAGGTCGGCGTGCCGGTCAAGACTCGGCACAACGAGGTCGCGCCGAGCCAGTACGAGATCGCGCCGGTCTTCGAGAACGCCAACGTCGCCGTCGACCATCAGATGATGACGATGGAGATGCTGAAGAAGATCGCGCCGAAGTACGGGTTGGCGTGCCTGCTCCACGAGAAGCCGTTCGCGGGCGTGAACGGATCCGGCAAGCACAACAACTGGTCGCTCTCCGACGAGTTCGGCAACAACCTGCTCGGTCCCGGCGATACGCCGCACGACAACATGCAGTTCCTGGTCTTCTGCGCGGCCGTCCTGCGCGCGGTCGATCGCTGGCAGGGCCTGCTGCGGGCGAGCATTGCGAGCGCGGGGAACGACCATCGCCTGGGTGCCAACGAAGCGCCGCCCGCGATTCTGTCCATCTTCCTCGGCGACATGCTGACCGACATCTTCGAGCAGCTCGAGAAGGGCGCGGCGAAGTCGACGAAGCAGGGCGGGACGCTCGACGTAGGTGTCAGCGTGCTGCCGAAGCTTCCGCGCGACGCCGGTGACCGGAACCGCACCAGCCCGTTTGCGTTCACCGGCAACAAGTTCGAGTTCCGCGCGGTCTCGTCCGGACAGAACATCTCGTTCCCCAACACGGTGCTCAACGCTGCCATGGCAGACTCGCTCGATTCGGTCGCGACCGAGCTCGAGGCGGCAACCGCCAAGGGCGAGGAGCTGAGCAAGGCTGTCGGAAAGCTCCTGACGAAGATCGTCAAGGAACACAAGCGGATCGTGTTCAACGGCAACAACTACGCGGCGGAGTGGGAGAAGGAGGCTGGCAAACGCAAGCTCCTCAACCTGAAGAACACGGTCGACGCGTTGCCGGAGCTCGTGACCAAGGCGGCGATCGCGCTGCTCGAGAAGTACAAGATTCTCAACGAGCGCGAGGTTCACGCCCGTTACGAGATCTTCCTCGAGAACTACAACAAGACCATCAATGTCGAGGGTCAGCTGATGGTGTTGATGGCCAACCGGTACATCCTGCCGGCGGCGTTCGAATATCAGAAGCAGGTCGGCCAGAGCGTGGCGGCGGTTCGTGCCGGTGGGGGTCGAAGTGCGCAGGGCAAGAAGCTTCTCGGCGAGTACACCAAGCTCGTGGACAAGTTCAAGGCCCAGACCGACGTGCTCGCCAAGGCGCTGGACCACAGCGGCGGCTCCGCTGAGAAGCACGCGAAGTACATGCGCGACAAGGTCGTCCCGGCGATGGCCAAGCTGCGCGAGATCGGCGATGAGATCGAAGTGCTGACGCCGCACGCGATCTGGCCGCTGCCGACGTATCGCGAGATGCTTTTCGTGAAGTAACAGCGTCGAAGGTTGTGAGTCCGAGGAAGGAGGACAGCCTCCTTCCTCGTCACCTTTCTGCCGCCCATTCTTCTTCCTCCTGGATCCCGCGTCAGCCTCTCGTTTCCAACTCGCCAAATAACTGGATCCAAAAAGGCAGATTCGACGGCGGCCGCGGCGGACGATTAGATCGCGGCTCGACCGTGGGCGCTCGACCAAACCACAGCATTTGCAAGGGTTCACGGCCTACCTGAAGGTGATCACAGGCAACCATCGTCACGGGAGGGGTGTACACTTCAGATCTTGCCTGGGTCTTGCAAGCATCCAAGAAGAGATGGGTATTCTCGAGAAACTCCGTCCGCAACCTCGTTGGAAGCACGCCGATCCCGGCGTGAGGTCCGCCGCCGTTTACGAATTAGGCCCTGACGAGGCGGATGCGCTGCTCGCGCTCGCCCGTGAGGACGCGGATTCGAGGGTCAGGCGGGCCGCCGTCGGTCGTATTTCCGAGGTCGACGTGCTCGGAGAGATCGCGCGGACGGATCCCGACGAGGATGTGCGGAGCGAGGCTATCAGGGGGCTGGCGGGCCTGGCGGCCGAGACTCAGGAGCCGGACAAGGCGTCCGAGGTCGTTCGGCAGCTGCTCATGCTGAGTCGCTTGAAGGAAGTCGTGGTCGTCGCGCGCGAGAACCCCAGCTCCACGGTGCGCGCTGCCGTTGTCGATTTGCTCGACGATGCGAAGTCGCTCGGCGCCATCAGCCGGCACGCACAGGACGGGGCGACACGGCTTCGGGCCCTGGCACGTGTCAGCGATCCCGAAGAGCTTCTGAACGTGGCGCTCAAGGCCGAGCACACTGATTCGGCCGTGTCTGCACTGGAGCGGGTGAGTGAGCCCGCATCGCTCTCGGCCATTGCTCAGCGCGGTCGGAACAAGGTCGCCGCGCGGCGCGCACGCACCAAGCTTCGCGAATCGGAGGAGGCGGCGCAGCCGCCGCACGACGCGCCCGCTCCCCGGATGAGCGCCGCGGAGAAGGCGCAGGTCATGGACCTGCTGCATCGTGCGGAAGCGCTCGTCGTCGTTGCCGATCCCAATGAAGCGTCGACCGCGTTGTCAGCGGTGCGCCTGGCGTGGGCAGAGTTCCAGGCGGACGTGGAGATCGATGAATCGCTGGTTCGGAAATTCGAGTCGGCCAGCGATGCCGTGCGTGAGGCGATCGAAGAACGTCTGCGCGAGGCAGCGGCCGAACGGGAGCGCCAGCAGGCGCTCGAGCGGGAGCAATCCGATCGCCTGGCGATCGTCGTAGAGATCGAGCAGCTCGCGGGCCCCGCGGCCGTCGACCGCATTGCCGAGCTGAGGGTGCGTTGGGACAACCTCCCACCGATGCCCTCCGAGTACGCCGCGTCATTGACCCGGCGATTCCAGGACGCGTCACGCGCATTCGAGGACCGCGAGCGCCGGCGCCTGCTCGCCGAGGCTGCAGTCGGGAGGCTGGAGACGTTGGCAACAGAACTCGAACAACTCGCCGCATCGGAACAGCCAGTGGACGACGTGGTCGCGCGCTGGCGGGGGCTGCGCCGCGACGCCGACGTCCTGCGCGAACACGCGTCGGCAAATCTCGTGGCTGCCGAACGGCTCGAACATGCCGTGGCGGCCCTCGAGCAGAAAGAGCTCGAATACCAGCAGGCGCGCGCCAAACAGGAGCAGGACAACCTGCGACGCCTGCAGCAGTTCTGCAGGCAGATCGAAGCGCTGGCTGTCGCAGATCCGCTGACGCTCAAGGCTGGCGATCGTGCGCTGCGCGAGATCCGGACGGCGCTCGAGGATCGCGCGCCGCTGCCTTCGAAGCGTGACCGGCAGGAAATCCAGGCACGGCTCGAGGAAGCACGCGCCAAGCTGGCGCCGCGGATCCAGGAGCTGCGCGACGCTGACGAATGGCAGCGCTGGGCCAACCTCCAGGTGCAGGAAGAAATCTGTCGTGAGATGGAGGCGCTCAAGGCCGAGGCCAATCTCGAAGTGGCCGGCCGTAAGATGCGCGAGCTGCAGGGACGATGGAAACAGGTCGCGCTGGCGCCGCGGGCCCAGGGCGAGGCGATGTGGCGTCGTTTCAAGACGGCACAGGACGAGGTCTACGCGCGGACGTCGGCGTTCTTCTCCGCTCAGAACGAAGAGCGTCTGGGCAATCTCGCTCGCAAGCAGGCACTGTGCGAACGTGCCGAGGCGCTGGCTGGTTCAACGGACTGGGTCAAGACGGCCAGCGAGATACAAGGACTGCAGGCCGAGTGGAAGACGATCGGCCCGGTTGCGCGCGGGCACGAGAAGGCGATCTGGGAGCGGTTCCGTCGGGCGTGCGATCAGTTCTTCACGCGCCGGCAGGAAGACCTGAAGCACCGGAAAGAGGAGTGGGCCTCCAACCTCGCTCGCAAGGAGTCTCTGTGCATCGCCGCGGAGGAGCTTGCCGAGTCCACGGAGTGGGATCAGGCAGCCGGGAAGTTGAAACAGCTCCAGGTCGAGTGGAAGAAGATCGGGCCGGTGCGCAAGTCGAAGTCCGAAGCCATCTGGCAGCGGTTCAGGGCGGCCTGCGATCGGTTCTTCGACCGTTTCAAGCATCGCGACCAGGTCGAGTTGCAGGAGAAGGCGGCAGTTCGCGAGACCGTGATTCGCGAGCTCGAGGCGCTGACTCCACCGGAATCGGCCGAGCCGCCGCCGGCCCCGGACAATCTGTACGCGACCGTGCATGAGGCGCGAACGCGGTGGCAGCACGCGCCGGAACTGCCTCGCGTGGTACAGCAGGACCTCGCCGCTCGCTACCACCAGGCCGTTGCGCGAATCGTGGCTGCCTGGCCCGGTGCGTTTGCCGGGACCGATCTCGATCCGGAAGCGACGCGCAAGCGGATGGAAAAGCTGCTCGCCAAGGTCGAGGAGCTCGCCGCGGCGCAGGCGAGCAAGCCGGCGAACCTGTCGCCCACTGAGCTTCTGGCGCAGCAGTTGCGCGAGCGGCTCGCTGCGAACACGATGTCGGGCGGAGCTCGTGCTGCCGAGGCCGAGGATGCGCGGTGGCGCGCGAGTGAACAGGAAGTGCGATCGGCACAGGCGCAGTGGATGCGCCTCGGGCCGGTTCCGCCCCAGGTCGCAGGTCCGCTCAACGAACGATTCCAGCGCGCTTGCCGCCGGTTCTTCGAGCAGCGACGGCGGGCTTCGTAACGACGCGCCCGGCGCGTCGTTACGATCCAAACTCTCAACTCCCGGCTTCCAACTCGCAAGTTCCCGACAGCAGAATGTTCTCGGGAGTTGGTGGTTGGGCGTTGGGTGTTGACGCCATTGCCCCTCCTCGCCAAGATCGGAATCCAACTGGAGAAGCTATGAATCGTTACATCGTTGTCCTCGTGCTCTGTACGCAGGCTGCCTTTGCCCAGGCGCCTCCCGCCAAAGGACCTGTCCTTCAGCCTCTGTGGACATTGACGGGTGATTTCCTCGCGCCGGAGAGCGCCTACTACGACGCCACGTCGAATGCGGTGTTCGTCTCGTCGATCAACGGGCAGATCCTCGAGAAGGACGGCAACGGCTTCATCTCCCGCTTGTCACCCGACGGCAAGGTGGTCAGTGCGAAGTGGGTCACCGGGCTCAACGCGCCAAAGGGGCTGCGCAGTCTCGGCGGCACTCTCTGGGTGAGCGACATCGACGAAGTCGTCTCGATCGACATCGCGACGGCGCGCATCACGGCGCGTGTCAAGGTCGAAGGCGCCCAGTTCCTCAATGACCTGGCCACGGCGCCTGACGGAACGGTCTACGTTTCAGATTCGGGCCTGTTCCAGATCTTTGCGGTCAAGGATGGCAAGTCGTCGGTCTTTGCCACCAAGAACGAGATTGGCGAGACGCCGAACGGACTGCTGGTCGATGGCAACCGCCTCATTCTCGGGACGATCGGTGGCGGCGGTCCGCGCGGTGCCGGCGCTCCACCACCGCCCAGTGGCCATCTCTACGCTTACGACTTGAAGACAAAGCAGCGCACGCAGCTGACAACAGGGGCCGTCGGCGGGATCGACGGGATCGAGCCTGACGGACGTGGCGGGATCCTAGTCACCGACGTGATCGGCCAGCGCCTGCTGCATGTCCCGGCGTCCGGTGAGGTCCGCGTGCTCGCGCAGTTCACCGCGGGTGGCGCCGATTTCGGCTTGATTGCGGCCAAGCGCCTGGCGATCGTACCGTTCCTGTTTGGGAACAGCGTGTCGGCCTACGATCTGACTGCGTCGATCAAGTGAAGCGTCAGCTCCCAATTCCCAACTCCCGATTTCCAAGAGAACAAACGTCCTTGGGAGTTGAGAGTCGGGGGTTGGAAATTAGCGTTGGCTAGCCTTCCAGGTAGGTGTAGCCGTGCAGGCCGTCTTCGTAGAAGCGAAGCAGCCTGCCGGCTCCTTCGTAATCCACGCGCCCTTCACGCACCGCCGTCTCGACGTCCGTTCTGAGCTTGCCGAGCAGCATCTCGGCATCGAACTCGACGTAGTCGAGCACTTCGCGCACCGTATCGCCCTTGATGAGCGCATCGAGGCGCGCGCCGCCGTTTTCGTCGAGACTCACGTGCACGGCGTGCGTATCCCCGAACAGGTTGTGCAGGTCACCCAGGATCTCCTGGTACGCACCGACGAGGAACACGCCCAGGTAATACGGTTGCCCATTGACCGTGTGAAGCGGGAGTGTCTTCTTCACGTCGCGGCGATCGACGAAGCGATCCAGCTTGCCGTCGGAGTCGCAGGTGATGTCACCAAGCACGGCGTGGCTCGTGGGCTTCTCGTTCAGTCGGTGAATCGGCATGACCGGGAAGAGCTGCTTGATCGCCCAGCTGTCGGGAATCGACTGGAACAGCGAGAAGTTGCAGAAATACGTGTCTGACAGCTGCTCGTCGAGGTTCTGGAGATCCTCCGGCACCTCGGCCATCGTCTGGACGATGCGCTGAAGCTTCGTGCAGGTCGCCCAGAAGAGGTTCTCGGCCATGCTGCGCTGCTCGAGCGGGAGATAGCCGGCAACGAACAGGCTGATGGCCATGTCGAGCGCCTGCTGCGCGTCGTGGAACGCCTCGAGCGCATTGCGGGCCGTCACGTTGTTGTAGGTCTCGACCAGATCGATGAGCGGCTGCTCCCACTCGAGGTTGGCCGTCGTCGGGATCTTCTCATCGCCGAAGCCGGACACGCCGAGGACGTTGAAGACGAGCATGCTGTGATAAGCGACCACGGCCCGTCCGCTCTCCGAGATGATGGTCGGATGGTTGATGCCGGCTTCGTCGCACACCGTCTGGATGTGGTACACGACGTCGTTCGCATACTCCTCGAGCGTGTAGTTCATGCTCGATTCGAAGTTGGTCTGCGAACCGTCGTAGTCGACGCCGAGACCGCCGCCCACGTCGATGTACTCCAGGCCGGCCCCCAGCTTTGCGAGCTCGGTATAGACGCGCGCGGCTTCGTTGAGCGCGCCCTTCACGATCCGGATGTTGGTGATCTGGCTGCCGAGATGGAAGTGGAGCAGCTTGAGGCAGTCCTGCATCCCGCGCGACTTGAGCTCTTCGAGCCCGCGCAAAATCTCGGTCACCGTCAGACCGAACTTCGATCGGAAACCGCCCGACGATTGCCAGCGCCCGCTGCCGCGAGCTGCGAGCTTCACGCGCATACCGATTTGCGGACGCACGCCCATCTTTTCAGCCGCGTCGATGATGAGTCCCAGCTCGGTGTACTTCTCGACGACGGGGATGATGTTGCGGCCGATCTGCTGGCCGAGCATGGCCGTTTCGATGAACTCGGCGTCCTTGAACCCGTTGCAGATGATCGGCGTGGTGTTGTCGGCGATCGCCACGACCGCCAGCAGCTCCGGCTTCGAGCCTGCCTCGAGGCCGAAGTTGTACGGCTTGCCGAACTTGTGGACTTCCTCGACGACCTGCCGCTGCTGATTCACCTTGATCGGGTAGACGCAGCTGTATCCACCTTGGTACTGGTGCTGGGTGATGGCGGTCTGGAAGGCGCCGTGGATGTCGCCCAGGCGATGCTTAAGGATGTCCGTAAACCGAATCAGCACCGGCAGGCTGATGCCGCGGAGCTGAAGACGATCGACCAGTTCCTTGAGGTCGATGGCCTTGGCCGGGTCCTTGGTGGGATGGACCTGGACGTGCCCGGCATCGTTCACCGAGACGTAGCCGTTGCCCCAGCGCGCCACTTCGTACAACTCGGCGGCTTCGTGCACGCTCCAGGCACGTGTCGTCGAGGTGGCGGCCGTCATCGGCAAGGGCCGTCCGTTGGTCACAGTGCTCATGAAAGAGATGATAAACGCCTTTCGGTCTTCGAGTGCGCAATCTTCAGTGGCCGTGATGCTTTTTTCACACCACGACAGCGCGCGGGCCTGCTCACCGAAGCGCGAAGCGCGAAGGTGGGACACAATAGACGCTCGCATGTCCGAGCGTATGCCCGCGATCAGGGTCCTGTTGCTGCCGAAGGACACCAATGCCTACGGCACGATCTTCGGCGGCGTGATCCTGTCGAACATCGATCTCGCGTCTGCGATCGAGGCGCGCAAGGTCGCCGCGCACCGCTTCGTGACCAGGGCGATGCGCGAGGTGGAGTTTCACGAGCCGGTGTATGTCGGAGACATCGTCGACTTCTACACCGAGACGGTTCGAGTCGGCCGCACGTCGGTCACGGTGCGTGTCGAGGTCGAGGCCGAGCGATGGGGAAATCCCCCATTAACTGCCGGCACGACGGGACACGGCGAGCGAGTCAAGGTGACGCAGGCCGAGGTCGTGCTGGTGGCCGTCGATGCACAGGGCCAGCCCGTGCCGGTGAGACCCTGACGAGAACGGTGGAGGCCGGCGGTCGTGGTAGCTGGGCGTTGTCATGAAATGGATTAGCACGCGGGGCGCGTCGCCGCCGATCACGTTCATCGACGCACTCTTCGCCGGGACCGCTCCCGATGGGGGGCTGTACATGCCCGAGCGGCTCGACGCGCTTCCGCCCACTACCGTCGACCGTCTTCGCGGGGCGGACATCGTCGAGATCGGCACCACGATTGGTGCCCACATCCTGCGCGACGAGATCACTCCCCAGGTGTTGCAGCCTCTGGTCCGCGAGGCGCTCGACTTCCAGATACCGCTCGTCCGCGTGACCGACCGCATCTCGGTTCTCGAGCTGTTTCACGGGCCGACGATGGCATTCAAGGACGTCGGGGCGAGGGTCCAGGCCCGTTTGTTACATCACTTCACGGACGGGACCCCGCTGACGATTCTGGTGGCGACGTCGGGCGATACCGGGAGCGCTGTTGCACAGGCGTTTCACCGCGTGCCCGACTCGCGGGTCGTCGTGCTCTATCCCGAGGGGCAGGTGAGTGACGTGCAGGAAGCGCAGATGGCTTCCCTCGGCGACAACATCACCGCCCTGGCCGTGCGCGGCACGTTCGATGACTGTCAGCGGCTCGTCAAGCAGGCATTTGCCGACGACGCGCTTCGGTCGCACGTCTGGTTGACACCGGCCAACTCGATCAACCTCGGCCGCCTGCTGCCCCAGGTGTTTTATTACTTCCTGCTGGCGGGACTGAGTTCAGGTGGAGGACGCGGCCCGGTCGTGTCGGTCCCGAGCGGCAATTTCGGCAACCTGACGGCCGGACTGATCGCCAGGCGCATTGGTTTGCCGGTGGCTCGCTTCGTTGCCGCGACCAATGTCAACGATGCGGTGCCCGATTACCTCGAGTCCGGCCGCTACGAGCCTCGTCCCTCGATCGCCACGGTTGCCAATGCGATGGACGTTGGCGCCCCAAGTAATTTCGAGCGCGTGCAGGCGCTGTACAACAGCGATCTCGAGGCATTGCGCCGGGACATCGTGGGCGCCGCCTACAAGGATGCCCAGGTGACCGCGGAGATCGCGAGCGTCTACAGCCAGCACGGGTATCTGCTCGACCCGCACAGCGCAATTGCCTGGCTGGCGTTGAAGGATCACCTGGCCGACGACCAGGACTCGCAGGGGGTCTTCCTTGCGACGGCGCACCCGGCGAAATTCCGCGAAGTGGTCGAGCCGGCGATCGGTCGGCGTATCGAACTTCCTCGTCCATTGGCCGACGCGTTGGCGCGCCCGAGACGATCGGTGTCGATGCCCGCCGACTACGCAGCGCTCGAGGAGTTCTTGAGGGCAGCTCCCAACTTCCAACTGCCAACTCCCAAAGCCTAGAGTCCAGAGCCTGAAGCCCGACATGACGCATCGCCCCATCCCCGGAGAGCTCCCGGAGAGAGGAGCCATCCCAGTTCCTTACACCTGGGACCTCACCCACATTTGCCGCAGCTGGGACGAGTGGGAGGCGAGCTACCGGGAACTGGATGCCGAGATCGAGGCCTTCAAGTCTCGACAGGGCACGCTGGCCAGTGGCGCCCAGGCGCTGACCGACGCGTATCGCGCGATGGATCGGATGGGCGTTCTCAGTTATCGCGTCTGGTACTACGCATCGCTCCGCTACGACGAGGATCAGCGTAACAACGACATCAACGCGCGCCGCCAGAGAGTCCAGATCCTGTTCGCGCGTGAACACCAGTCGAGTTCCTGGTTCAATCCGGAACTGCTCGCCATCCCGCTCGAAACCATCCGCCAGTGGATGCAGACGAGTCCGGACCTCGCGCTCTACCGCTTTGCGATCGAGGCGTTGTTCCACGAGCAGGAGCACGTGCTCGACGAGCAGGGCGAGCGTCTCCTCTCGTACGCGAGCCGGTCGAGCAGCGTGTCACACGACAGTTACGCCGCGCTGACGACCGCCGACATGAAGCCGCCGACGATAGCGCTGGCGGGCGGCGCACAGGTCGCGCTGAGCTACGGACAGTACCGTGCGATCCTCGAGACCAATCGAAACCAGGCAGATCGGGCAACCGCCTATCGCGCGTTCCACCAGGTGTACGCGGACAACCGGAACACGTACGCGGCGCTCTATAACGGCGTGCTGCAACGAGACTGGTTTCACGCCAGGGCCCGTGGATACGCGACCACGCTCGAAGCGGCGCTGCATGGCAACAACATCCCTCCGTCGGTCGTCGAGACGCTGATTCGTGTCGCCCGCGAGGGTGTCGAGCCGCTGCGCCGCTATCACCGCCTGCGCCGCCAGGTGCTCGGCCTCGCGAGCTATCGCCTGCACGACCTGTCGATACCGCTCGTCGAGCACGACGCCCGTTACACGTACGACGACGTCACACCCTGGATTGTCGATTCGGTCGCGGCGTTAGGTGATGAATACCAGCGGCACGTGCGCGAGGCCTTCAGCGGCCGCTGGATCGACGTGTTCGAGAATGCCGGCAAGCGGAGCGGCGCCTATTCAGCACCGGTATACGGGGCCCATCCCTACATGCTGCTGAACTTCAACGAGACGCTCGACGCGGTCTTCACACTCGCGCACGAGATGGGCCACTCGATGCACACGCTCCTGGCGCATCGCGCACAACCCTTCGTCTATGCCGGCTACACGATCTTCGTCGCAGAGGTGCCATCCACGCTGAACGAAGCGCTGTTCCTCGATTTCATGTTGCAGCGAGCCGACAGCGGAAGCCAGAGCGCAGTGCTTCTGCAGCACGCGATCGACAGCATCGCCAGCACGTTCTACACGCAGGTGATGTTTGCCGACTTCGAGCTACAGGCACATCGGCTCGTCGAGCAGGATCAGCCGATCACTGCGGAGGTGCTGAGCACGATCTACTCGCAGTTGCTGCACGACTACTACGGTGACGTCGTCGAAGCCGAGCCACTGTCGTCCATGACGTGGGCGCGGATTCCGCACTTCTTCAGCACGCCGTATTACGTCTACCAGTACGCGACGTGCTTCGCGTCAACAGCGCGGTTGATGCAGGACCTGCGGTCGGCAGATGCCGCTACTCGAGAGGGCGGAGTAGGCCGCTACCTGTCCTTGCTGCGTGCCGGAGGCAGCGGCTACCCGATGGACCTGCTCAGGATGGCCGGTGTCGACCTGAGTCAGCCGGATACGGTGCGAGCCGTTACGGTCGAGCTGGATGATCTGGTAAATCAGCTGTCGGCAGCGTTGAAGCTCTAGAATACCGCCAGTGTTCGGTAGGCGCTCAGTGCGCGTTTGATTGGCTGAGTCGCGTCCGGCAATCTACGTCCGCAGGGAACGGATTTTATGGCTCAATCCGCCCAACCAAAGACGCTGTTCATCTGCTACAGCCATACTGATCGCCAATATCGAGAGGAATTTTCGAAGTTTCTGGAAACTGCGAATCTCCAGGGGCTGAAGATTTTCTCTGATGCAGCGATCGCACCCGGCGACGAATGGCTGAAGACCATACTCAGCCAGCTCGAACAGGCCAAAGCTGCCTTGATCCTCGTGAGTCAGGATTTTCTGATCTCACCCTTCATCCAGCAGGTCGAACTGCGTGAATTGCTGGCGAGTTACATCCGCGACGGGTTGCGCCTCTTTCTAGTTCCGGTAAGAGCCACGAACTACGAGGGCACCTACCTCAAAGACTTTCAGTGGGCGCGTTCGCCGGATAAGCCGCTATCCCTGCTGCCCCCCGAGCAGCGAGAGCAGGCGATGGTCGACATCTGTATCAAGATCGCCCGCGAGCTCGAAGAGAAGAATCAAGATCCCGACGTGGCTGCCGAGACAATCGCGTGCCTTCACAGGGTGCCGAAGCTCGATCTCCCCTCGGTCTACGAGATCGAAGAACCCGTGGGCGAAGGCGAATATGCGCGTTGCTTCAAGGCCAAGGATCGCTTACTCGGCAACACGGTAATCATCAAAGTCCTGCACGCGCCGTTGTCGCAGGATTCACCGGGCTATGACAAGTATGTGCGCAGCGCGGGAAAACTGACACATCGACACATCCTTCCGCTCCTCTTCTCCCAAGCTCATAAGCTGCCGCACTTCATCGTGACGCCGGCCGTCGGTGAGGACACGCTCGAGATGCGGTTGAGTGCCGGAAGGGTCAGGATCGGCGACGCCATCCGCTGGACCATCACGCTCGCCGAGACACTGGCTTATGCACACAGTAAAGGCTGCGTCCACGGGAGGCTTCATCCGTGCGAAGTACGCTTCGATCGCGACGACGAGCTCATTCTGGCTGGTTTTCGCACGCAGGAGGGGCTTCAGATGGAGCCGCGGACCGCTGCGGAACGATCGATGCGTCTGCGGGAGTTCATCGCAGCCAGTCCTGAGCAGCGGGAACATGCCACGATCGATCCAAAAACCGATCAGTACCAACTCGGTCTCCTCGCGTACGAAATGATCTCGGGTGCACCACCAGTGCTCGCTGACGATGTGACGTGGTCAAAGGTGCTCGATGCCGGGATTGCGCAGCGACTCCTGTACCCGCGCCCGTTGAAGGACTTCGTGTTCGATGCTGGCGAGGGCGTGTCGGATGTCGTGATGAGGATGCTGGAGATCGATCCGAACGGCCGGTGGAACTCGCTTGAGGAAGTTATCGACACGCTGAGGGCGCTTCGCGCCGCTGCCCCAGAGGTTGAACAAGCGAAGGCAAGTTATCGGCGCTGTGCACAGGACGATCAGTTCTACGAGACGTTGTACAAGAAGTTGTTCGAAGTGGTGCCCGAGGCCGCCGCGATGTTCTCCGGACGTTCGATGGAACAACAATACCAGGTGCTGCGCGATGCTCTCTGGCTGCTGCTCTCGTTCAACAGGTCGGACGAACGGGCAGAACCCACGATCTTGACCGGCATCGCGCGCACGCATGCGCGGTTTGATCCGAGACTGTTTGACGGATTCCGGGATGCTGTACTCGCGGCGGTCCAACAGCATGATCCGGCCGGAACGAAGGCCGTGGAGGCATGGGGCGAGGCGTTGGTGCCCGGAATCGATTATCTGAAGAGCCGGGCCGCGAAGGCAGTGCACCTTCCGCCATTGGTCTCGCCGGCGAACGGGGTGATGGTCAGTTAGTCCCACGACCACCCTCAAAACACCGCCTTGACGGCCGGCGTCTCCGCGTATATCATTTAATCCGGATATACGGATAGATGGTCGCCCCCATCCTGGACCACATGACGGCGCTGTCGGACCCGACGCGCTGCCGCATGTTGCTGCTGCTCGAAAAGCACGAACTGACGGTTTCCGAACTGTGCTCCGTGCTCCAGATGCCGCAATCAACAGTCAGCCGGCATCTGAAGACGTTGGCTGACGACGGATGGGTGACCTCGAGGCGCGACGGCACGAGCCGCTTCTACAGCATGCAGGTGGAAGACCTCGATGCGGCGGCGGCGAGACTGTGGCCGTTGATTTCCGAACAGGTGACGTCGACGCGGGGGGCCGAGCAGGACGAGCGGAGGCTGCGCGGCGTGTTGAGCCGGCGTCGAGCCAAGTCTCAGGAGTTCTTCGCATCCGCGGCAGGCGGATGGGACCGGCTTCGAGGCGAGCTGTTCGGCGACGAGTTTTTTCTGTGGGCCGTGCTCGGCTTGATCGACCCGGCGCTCGTCGTCGGTGACCTCGGCTGTGGCACGGGACAGCTCACAGAAGTTGTGGCGCCGCACGTCAGACGCGTGATATCGGTTGACGGTTCTGACGACATGCTCGACGCGGCACGCCAGCGACTGAGCGGCGCGACCAACGTCGACATCAGGCAAGGCGAGCTGGAAGGCTTACCGATCGAATCGGGAGAGCTGGATGTCGCGATGCTCTCGCTGGTGCTCCATTACTCACCCGAACCTCCGCGTGCGCTCGCGGAAGTCGGACGAGTCGTGAGAACAGGTGGGCGCGTCCTCGTGGTCGACATGTTGCCCCATGACCGCGAGGAGTATCAGCAGCAGATGGGCCACGTGTGGTTAGGGTTTTCGGAGAGTCAGATCACACGCCTGCTGGCCGGGGCAGGTTTCGAGAATGTTCGCGTGCGGATGCTGCCGGTCGACCCCGATGCCAAGGGTCCGGCGTTGTTCGCCGCAATCGGAGTGAAGCAGTAGATGCGCGGCGGGTGCAAAGAACAGGACCCGCGCTACACAGCAGAAGGGCAGCGTAGGGCGGGTCTTGCTTTCTAGACCCGCCGTCGGTTTCAACGAGGAGAGACGGAAATGGCAACAGCAGTGAGCGGCAACGTGCACGCATACGAGCAGGCGAAGCAGGCGGGTCGGGTCCCGTACAAGGTCGCCGATCTGAATCTGGCCGACTTCGGCCGGAAGGAACTGCGGCTGGCCGAAGGCGAAATGCCTGGCCTGATGGCGATCCGCAAGAGGTATGAAGGGAAGAAGCCGCTGGCCGGCGCCCGCATCATGGGCAGCCTCCACATGACGATCCAGACCGGCGTGCTCATCGAGACGCTGTCGCTGCTCGGCGCCGACGTGCGTTGGGTGTCGTGCAACATCTTCTCGACGCAAGACCACGCCGCGGCCGCGGTCGTCGTCGGTCGTCCTGAGACGGGCGGCACCGTGCAGAACCCGAAGGGCATCCCGGTCTTCGCATGGAAGGGCGAGACGCTCG
>JAICEG010000078.1 GCA_025924295.1 Vicinamibacteria bacterium | reverse complement strand
GATCTCGGCCTTGGGCACGAGTGCGGCGACCGAGTCGACGACGACAACGTCGACGCTGTTCGAGCGGATGAGCACTTCCACGATCACGAGCGCCTGTTCGCCGTTGTCGGGCTGCGAGACCAGGAGATTTTCCAGGTCGACACCGAGCTTCTGGGCGTACTGCGCGTCGAGCGCGTGTTCGGCATCCACGAAGGCCGCCATCCCACCGGTCTTTTGCGCTTCCGCGATCACCTGCAGGGCAAGCGTCGTCTTACCCGAGGACTCCGGTCCGAAGATCTCGATCACCCGGCCGCGGGGGAGCCCGCCGATGCCGAGCGCGTAGTCGATGCTGATGGCGCCGGTTGAAATGGACTCAATCGGGGCGATCGCGTTGCGCTGTCCGAGGCGCATGATCGAGCCTTTGCCGAATTGCTTTTCAATCTGTCCGACGGCGATGTCGATGGCTTTGGTGCGTTCTTTCAGGTCGTCGAGCGGCATGCGATCTCCTTGGCGTTGGCCGTGTCAGAAGTAGCGTGGCTTGGTGGTGTGACAGGGAAGGTCACGGCCGTGGTTGATCCTAGGTTCGTACCGCGCGAAAGTCAAGCGAAAATCCGTGTAGGCCCATGGGCATCAGCCCAACATTTTCAATCAGTTACGGGAACTCAGGACTTTCGCCTCGTCGGCGTTCATTCAGCAGTATTTGCCGCGCCGAAAACAGCCGATCAGTGGAGTTTTTCAAAGCCGCTCGACGGCCAGAGCGACCCCATTGCCGCCACCGAGACAGAGCGCCGCGATGCCGCGACGGAGCCCGCGGTTTTCGAGTGCGTAGAGGAGCGTCGTGAGTATTCGCGCACCGCTGGCCCCGATCGGATGACCCAGAGCCACGGCACCACCGTTGACGTTCACGCGGGTCGCGTCGATACCGAGGGCGCCGAGGATCGCCACCATCTGCACCGAGAACGCCTCGTTGATCTCGAACAGGTCGACGTCGTTCAACGACCAGTCAATCCTGGCGACGAGTCGTTTGATCGCCTCGACCGGCGTCATGAGCACGTACTTCGGGGCGAGGCCACTGGTACTCTGACCGACGATCCTCGCCATCGGACGGACGTTCAGCTCGCGTGCACGCTGCTCCGACATCACGACCAGAGCGGACGCGCCGTCGTTCACGGGCGGTGCGTTGCCTGCCGTCACCGTGCCGTCAGCTTTGAATGCAGGCCTCAACGTTGCCAGTGCGTCGATCGACGTCTCTGCGCGGATCGACTCGTCACGATCGAAGACCAGCGCATCGCCTTTCTTCTGGGGAATGCTGACAGGCACGATCTCTGCGCGGAAACGGCCCGCGGTGGTGGCCTCGGCCGCCTTGCGGTGGCTGTTCACCGCGAACTCGTCCTGCGCCGCACGTGTGATGCCGAAGTCCACGGCCACGACCTCACCTGCGTTCCCCATGTGCCAGTCCTCGAACGTGCACCAGAGGCCGTCGTTGATCATCGAGTCGATCATCTGGCCGTGCCCGAGTCGAAGCCCCTCGCGCGCCCCGGATAGCAGGTACGGACAATTGCTCATGGACTCCATGCCGCCGGCAACGACCACCTCGGCATCACCGACGGCGATCGCCTGAGACGCCAGCATCACCGCCTTGAGCCCTGAGCCGCACACCTTGTTGATGGTCAACGCGGCCACGCTGTCGGACAGCCCTCCTCGGAGAGCGGCCTGGCGCGCCGGTGCCTGGCCGAGGCCGGCGGACACCACGTTGCCCATGATGCATTCCTGAACGATCGCCGGGTCGATGTCGGCGCGCCGCACGGCTTCGCGAACCACGATGGCGCCGAGCTGAGGAGCCGTGAACGACCGCAATGCGCCAAGAAATCGGCCGGTGGCGGTGCGAGTCGCCGAGACGATTACGGCATCCATGAAGAGATGGTAACCCGCGTGTTAACCGGCGCGCCTCCTCCGCTGTTGTATCGTCAGCGGCCTGAGACGTCGCAGGAGGACAGGATGGGTTCAGAGATCATCATCGTTCCGTCGGCGTTACTGATGACTGCGTACGTGTTCTACGTGATTGCCAATGCCTTCACACGGCGCCAGCAGCTCAGGTCCACTACCGACTTCCAGACCAAGCTGCTCGATCGCATGGGGAACATGGGCGAGTTCACCGAGTTCCTGAACACTGAGGGCGGCAAGAAATTCCTGAACACGGTTGGCAGCGAGTCTGGCGGCATGGCCCATCAGCGTGTCCTCCGCGCGTTTCAGTCCGGCATCGTCATGCTGTGTCTCGGCATCGGCATCTTCATGTATCTCAGCGGCGCGCGCGTTGACTTGGATACATACGAGAGCCTCGGTTTTGTCGGGACGGTGTCGGCTGCGGTTGGAGTTGGGATGCTCGTTTCCGGGTATGTCTCGCTGCGGCTGTCACGCCGGATGGGACTGATCAACGGACAGCAGGACGCGCCCGCTCCGAACGAGATCGCTCGCTCCGTTTAGGGTGCCGTCTGAACGAAGTCGAGTTCGCGCGGTTCTACGAGCGCACGGCGCGCTCCCTCTGGGCGTACGTCTACCGCGTGACGCGTCACGCGGGCGACGCGGACGACATCGTGCAGGACGCGTTCTGTCGCCTGCTTCGTGCGGACGTGGGTCAGCTCGGTGACGAAGACCTGCGCCGCTACGTCTTCCGGATTGCGGGGAATCTCATGACCGATCGCTGGCGACGGGCGGAACGGGAGATGTCGTGGCTCGATCGGCTACGCCACGCCCCGCTGCCGGTTGATCCGTCCACACCGGACGACTCGGTGAGCCGCGAGTTCGCCGAGCTGACGCCACGGGATCGCGCGCTCTTGTGGCTCGCGTATGTCGAGGAGCACAATCATCAGGAAATTGCCAGCGCACTCGGGCTCGCTCGCGGGAGCGTGAAGGTCCTGCTGTCCCGTGCGCGGGCGCGCTTGCGAAAACTCCTGGTCACCCGGGGAACCACGGTGAGGGCATGATGCGGGACTGGTTCGATCGCGACCGCACGCACGACGACGAAGAGGCTGTCGTCGACTACATGAAGAAACTGGCCAACGCGGTGCCGCACCGGACATCGCCGGCGCCGGATGCGAGCGTGTTGTGGGTCAAGGCGCAGATGCTGCGGCGCTGGGATGCGGAACGCAAAGCCCAGGCGCCTCTCGATGTCATGGAGCCGGTGCAGATCGCTGCGGGGCTCGTCGCCGCGGCCGTGCTGTTCGTTTGGTCTCTTCCCTCGTTGCTTCAGGCGCTCTTCACCTCGATATAGCGCACCACTCGAGCGCCGAGGAGCACATCGAGCCGCGATCGAATGAGCGCGGCCGAGCGCTCCACTTCCCGCTGCCACGCGCGGTCTCTCGCTTTCACGTGAAGAACCCCCTCGTGCCATTCGACCGAGGTCGCATGGTCGATGGCCGGTCCGACGACGCTGCGCCATGCGAACGCCACCTTTTCAGGCGTCAGCGGCGCCTTGCGGATGATCGCGGCAACAGCGTCCGGGATCACATGTCGTACGGGAATCACCGGGGGATCTTACGCGCGTCAACTTCCAATCCCAACTCCCAATTCGAGCTTCAAATCACAAAGTTCAGCTTTTGGAGATTGGGAGTTGGAAGTTGGGAGTTGAGATCTGACTGAGTTCAGTGCTCCAATGCCCTTGATGCAGGGACACGTCTCGATGCGGGTCGCCATCGGCGTCACAGCCGCGCTGATGCTGGTGATGCTGGCCGAGGGCGAACGGCCGGTTCGTGCGCAAGCGGCCAAGCCCGGTGCGTCTGTCTGCGACATTCAGACCACGGAGCGAGTGGTCGCCGTCGGCGACATTCACGGCGCCTTCGACAACTTCGTGGCGATCCTGCGCGCCGCGCAGATCATCGACAATCGCAATCGGTGGAGCGGACGCCGCGCGATCCTGGTTCAGACGGGTGACATCCTCGATCGCGGGCCCGACTCGCGAAAAGCGATCGACCTGCTGCGCCGCCTCGAGCGTGACGCACAGCGGGCGGGCGGGCGAGTGGTGTCGCTGCTCGGCAACCACGAGCTGATGCGCGTCATCTCCGACTGGCGGTACGTCAGCGCCGGCGAGATCGATGCCTTCAGAAACGGAGATTCCGCACAATTCCGCGAGCAGGTGCTGGCCACCCTTGACGCCCAGGCAGCACAGCGCGCGAAGGCGGAGGGGCGCGCGCATGACGCGGCTGCCTATCGAGAGCAGTTCCTGAAGGAAGTGCCGCTCGGCATGATCGAATTGCGCCAGGCCTTCGGTCCGCAGGGAGAGTATGGGAAGTGGATCCGGGAACGGCCGACGGTTGCGCGGATCAACGGTGTGTTGTTCCTGCACGGCGGCATCAGCCCGGAAACTGCGCCACTCGGCTGCGATGGCATCAACGCCGCGATCGCCAAGGAACTTGCGGCGCTGCCGCCGCCGGAGCAGGCGGCCTCGCTCATGTCAGCGAGCGAGACCGGGCCGCTGTGGTATCGGGGACTGGCCCTTCAGACGGAAGAGGAGGTTGCGCCGATTCTTCAGACGATCCTCGAGCAGATGAAAGCGCGAGCGATTGTCGTTGGCCACTCCACGGTGCTGCCCGGTCGAATCGTCGCACGCCTGGACGGACGAGTGATCCTGATCGACACGGGCATGGTCGCTGGAGAGTTCTACAAGGGTGGCGTGCCGTCCGCGCTCGAATGGAGCGGCGGGACGCTCACGGCGATCTATCTGGATCGCCGCGAGCCGTTGCCGGCGCCGGCGCTGCAATCGTCGACGCCGTCGGCCACCCGTTAGCGTCACATCAGAAGTCGAAGATCACCGCCGCTTCGCCAACCCTGGCGACGCGCTCCTCGTACAACCTGACGATACGATCGCGACGCTCGATCACGGCATCCCGCTCGGATTCGAACAGGGAGTTGCCGACGGCTTTCGCGACCGAGTCCTTCGTCAGGTCCTTGAGTCGGGCCAGCAGGCCACGATCGATACGGGTGAGATCTTCGGGTTTCACGAGGTCCTTGCCGAGCCTGAACGCGCGCGTGTGATCGATCAGCCACATCGTCCAGTCGTTGGTCCACAGGATGTTGCCCTGGTTCCGATCGCGGTTCTGAATCAGCTCGTCCCAGATGCGCATCAACTGAATCTGATGTGACGTGCGCAGCGGATTGGGTCCCATCGTCTTCCGCTTGAGCCGCTCCTTTTCATCCATCTGGACGTCGTCAACCCACCAGGTAACGGCTGCCGTCTTGCCGTTTACGCTGCGCTCGACCGACATGGGGACGGTGTGGATGCCGAGGAGCCGTGCAAGCCGGTAGCCCGCGATGTTGAACCGGTAGCTGTCCTTGAAGTTCAACTCGGTGTGCTCGCCTGCCGAGAACACCGGCTTCATGATATCGACGGACTGGATGTGTACGTCGTGGGTCATCGTCCCGTGCGTCACCTTCGCCCGCCGCGAGCCGGTCACGCCGCCGCCGGCATCGCGGACGTCGAGAATCGTGCCTTTCAACAGAAAGGCCTCCATCTCGCTCGGTGGCAGGGGAGCACTGACGACCTTGCCCTGACCCGCCAGCGCAAGAGCGGCTGTACAGAGCGTGAGACCCAGGACGAGGATTGGCGCGCGACGGAATCGATCCATGGAACGCCCCTTGGCTGACGGTGGACGGCCGAATTCTACGCGAGAAACGGGTGTTCGGGTTGAACAACTGCCTCGTCGCGCAGCCGCAGCGTGACCCTGAACAGGTTCTGCATTAAGTCAACGTGATCGGCCATCACAGCGAACAGGTCGTCGCGATCGAGACGAAGCGCCTGCCCGTTCGCCGTGGCTACCGCCCGCCACTCTGACGGTCCGCCGGCCAGGGTGTCGGCGACGCCGAAGGTGGCCCGGGGGGGCACCAGGATCGGCGGTTGGTGAGGTGCTTCGAGGCGTACTTCGCCCTCGAGAACCTGGTAGGTCGCGGGAGGCGCACCAAAGTCGAAGAGGACTTTTCCAGGGGAGAGCGGCACTTCGAACGCGAAGGCGCGGAGCGCGAGCAACTGGGCCGCAGTGGCCCCCGCCAGCAGCGGGTCCTGTCGAAAGCGTCGCCCTGCCCCGGGGCGGCCGGCCTCAGGGGAAGTCATCGCGCGTCGTGCCTGTTCCGAGGATGAGAGCAGCAGCAGTCGGAACAGACTCTGGGCCATCAGGATGTTGTCCGACATCATCGTCAGGAATGCCCCGGCCGGAACTCGAAAGCCGATGGTGTGTTCGATCGCCCGGATCGTGCTCCTGAGGGGAATGCCTTGCAGCACTTCCTCGACATTGACGACAGCCGGAGCCGTCAGCTCCTTGCTCGCGCCGTTGTCGCCAAAGGCTTCGAGGGCACCCTCGAGGAGGAAGAACACGTCAGCAGCGGCTTGTCCGGCGCGGCAGACCTCGCGGCCTGCCTGGTAGCGGACCTCCTGGCCCGTTTCGGCGACGCGAAAGAGCTCGTCGATCGACAACGCCGCAAAGACCGGCGTCACCCTGATGCGATCGACCAGCGTGACGACCGGCAATCCATCGCCTGACGACCCGGCGCCGCGAGTGGCCCACGTTGCCGCTTCATGCACGAAGGTGTCCTGCCGGGCCCGACGCGTCGTGATGTATTCGATGTCGGACGCGAGGGAGGCCAGTTGCTGTCGCGCCGCGAAATGAATCGCCGACGCCGCGATGACGGGATCGTCGTCGTGAACGAGCTGTGCCATCGTATCTTCGAGATCGCGCGGGCGACTCCGGAGCACGCCGTTCGCATAACGCACTTTCTCGGCCAGCGGTGTGTCGTCGAGAATCGGCATCACACGTCTTCGAACCACGCCGCCCAGCAGGTTGTCCAGGTATTCGACTGCCGCCGCCCGTCGGCGTCGCTCTCCCTGCTCGATGGTGTAACGTGCGGCGGCGACATCGTCCACGTGGTAGAGCAACCCGATCAGGCGGTACACGCGATCGACCGACCGACGCAGTTTGTCCTCGAGCGCGCGGCCGAGCAGCGAGTCGGCACCATCGAGGGAATGGCGCAGAAGGTTGTGTTGCAGTGTGAGGCCGTTGTAGTAGCGCGACGTTTCCCTGATGACCGCCTTCTCGAGCGTCTGCCGCGGGCAGGAGAGCGCCGGATTATCGCGGCGCAGTTTCTCGATGGCGATGATGGCTTTGTAACGCAGAAAGCCGTCCTGATCGTCGAGCGCGGTGATGAGCGCGTCCATGGAACCGGACGTGCCGATCATCGCGAGCGTGACCGGGATGTGCCGCCTGATCCAGAGCTGCTCGTGTTTGTCGGCGAGCGCGTACGCGAGAAGCGGGACGATCTCTTCTCCATAGCCGACGAGCGCATCCCTGGCCTGCACCTTGAGCGAGCGGTGCCCCAGCAGCGTCAGCAACGCGGGCACGAAGAGCCCGTCGGACGCGCCCAGTTCCCGGGCGCTCTTGATCGCCCTTCTGACGACATCGAGGTCGGAGTCGTTGAGCAGCGGCACCAGCAGAGGACGGAAGCGTCGCTGTTCGATGCGCCCAAGCGCGGTTGCGACTTCCGCCCGCGCCCCGGCGGCAGAATCGCGCGCATCGCTGAGCAGCCGCAGGAAGGCTGCTTCGGCCGCGTCCACGTCGCCGGGCCGTCCGCTGTTGGCCAACGCGATGGCAGCAGTGACCACGACACGTGGCTCGATGTCGTCCAGGTGTCGCCGCAGCAGCAGCGCCGCATCCTCGCCTGAGAAAGCCGCGAGCGCGCGCAGGGCCGCGGCGCGGACGTCGACGTCCTCGTCCTGGACCATTCGCTCGATTGTCGGAATCCAGCGGCCCGCGATCGGCGCGCCCAGGCCGGTGATGACGCGCAGGGTAGCGGCGCGCACGCGAGGCGACTCATGCTGCAGCAGCAGCGGCGTGACGAGGTTTCTGCGGTCAAGCGCCTCGAGCAGATCGATGGCGTAAAGCACGGCATCCTCGTCGGGGCTCGACAACTCCTCGACGAGCGCTTCGATCGTCGCGGCATCGGCGACGTTCGTGCGAATGTTCGCCGGCGCGATGTCGCGTGAGACGATGCTGGCGCGGAAGGCCCGGCGGTATTCGCGCCATGCGATGAGCGCCACCCCGACCCATGCCGCCGTGAAAAACAGGCTGGCGTAGCTCAGTTGCTCCCAATCCAGGTCGAGTCCCCTGGGGTGAATGAGCACCAGGATCAGGGCCGCGGCGACGGCTTTCGCGAATCGGTCCATCGTGACGTCGATGAACGGTTTCGCGCGGAAGCGCAGGTCGGCCGGGAGCGGGAGGAAGAGCACCTCCCGAGTGGTCTTGTCTACCGAGTATCGAAGTGTCGTGTCGAGGACTCGCGCGCCGGCGACGGCCCACAGGGCGCCGGTGAGCAATATGACCGTGGCGCTCGCGCCGAGGCCGATCGGGAGCAGCAGCAGGGCTGCCGCGATACCGAACGAACGATGGATGTGGCTGGTGAGCGCGACGCCGACGACGAAACCGGCAAGCGAGAGATACACAGTAACCCGTGCCAGCAGCGCGGCGATCGCGTCGGCATCGATGGCGGTGGCTTCCGCGGCCATGCTCAGTTGCTGATCGATGACAGCCGCGCCGATTGACGCGAAGCCGACAACTGCGGCCAGGACTCTCAAGTGGCGCGACTGTGCGAGCAGTCGAATCGCTTCCCGCCCGCCAACGCCGCGTTCTTCTTTCTGTTCCACGTGACCCGTGTGCGGGACGCGGACGATGCGCAGCACGATCGTGACGCAGACGCTCAGCGTCGCCGCACTGACCAGCAGGAGATTGTTGGAGCCGAACCTCTCGACGGTGATGGCCGTGATCGACGCGCCCAGCGCGCCGCCGAGACAGGCTCCGCCGCCGATGAGACCGAACAGGCGCTTCGCCTGCCGCGCATCGTAGACCTCGTTGGCCAGCATCCAGAATTGGCTGATGAGAAGAACGCCAAGAATCTGCCCGAAGAAATAGAGCGCAACCGTCACCCAGACGGCGCCGGTGCGGAGAAGCGCCCACAGCACAACCAGCAGCACGACGAGGGCCGATTGCGCGATCGGGATCACGAACTGGCGGGGCAGTCGCCGAATCCAACCGCTGTATCCGTGCATCACCACGGCGACGAGGACCGACGAGGCCATCAGCACGTAGGGAAGGTTGTCCGAGCCGAGTTGATCGATGAACTTCGACTTGGTGACCGGCTTGAGGATATTGTGCGAGGTCATGACGAGGAACGAGTAGGCGAACATCAGCAATGCAACGGTTCGTTCGCCGCTCCGCGTATTCGTCAGGCGGGCGATGACCCGGTTCGCCAGCGAATCCATCTGGCCGCGACCGTATCGCGGGAAGCCTTACCTCCGCAAGGTAATTGGTGGCAGAATCGCGGGTGATTTGCCGGGGAGCGTCCTCATACTGGCGTCGGCATCACCCCGCCGCGCCGAACTTCTCACTGCTGCGGGCATCGCTTTCGAGGTCCGGCCGGCGCATGTCGATGAACGGATCCGACCCGGAGAAGACGCCAGGACGTACGCGTGCCGCGTCGCCGCGGAAAAGGCAACGGTCGTTCACGCGACCTCGGATGGCCGCCCGGTTCTGGCGGCCGACACGGTTGTCGTCGTGGATGGCCGGATTCTGGGGAAGCCGTCGGACGATCGCGATGCGAGGCGGATGCTCAGGCTGTTGTCGGGACGAGCGCACGAAGTGGTGACGGCGGTCACGCTGATACACGACCCCGGGGGTGATTTCCGTGTTGCGGGGAGATCAGCCCCCGGGTCGTTTCAGCAGGTCGAGGTGACCACGGTCGAGTTCACCCTGCTCAGCAAGTCCGAGATCGACTGGTACGTGGCGACAGGGGAGCCCGCGGATAAAGCCGGTGCGTACGCCATCCAGGGGCGGGCGTCTCGTTTTGTCAGCCGGATCGAGGGGTCGTACTCAAACGTGGTAGGGCTTCCCGTGGCCCTCGTTTACGTGATGTGCAGCCGGGCCGGAATACTGCTATCCTGACGCAGATCCCATAATCCAAAGTCCTTATATATGAGCCACAAAGCCGCAAAGATCGGTGCCACGACGCTGGTGCTCGCCACTGTCTTCGGAGTCCTCCTGTACACGACGCTCGGCGAGAGCATGCAGTACTACAAGTACGTGGACGAGGTCGTGGGCAGCCAACAGGAGTGGACCGGGAAGAAACTCCAGGTGCACGGGTACGTCGTGCCCGGCTCGATTGGCCGGAAGCGCGATCGGCTGGAGTATCAGTTCGAAATCCAGCGGAACGGCAAGACGCTCAAGGCGTACTACTCCGGGGTCGTCCCCGATACGTTCAAGGATGAATCCGAAGTGGTGTTGACGGGCCAGCTCGCCGACCACGGATTCGTGGCAACGGACATGACCGCCAAGTGCCCCTCGAAGTACGAGGAGGCGAAGGGTCCCTCGGTCACTCCGTAAGAAAACCAATGTCATCCCTGGGTTATTACCTGCTCCTCGCCGCCTTCGTCGTCGGCGCATATGCCGCCGCGATCTCAGTCGCCGGCGCGCGCCGGCGCTCGCGCCCGATGATGGAGAGCGGGATTGGCGCCTTCTACATGCTGGCCGCCATCATGACCGCCGCATCGGCGGTCATCATCTACAGCTTCCTCACCGGCGACTACTCGATCAGATACGTGCAGCGGTATTCGGATTCGACGCTGCCGCTCTTCTACACGATCACGTCGTACTGGGGCGGTCTCGACGGCTCGATCATGTTCTGGGTGTTCCTGCTGTCGCTGTTCGGCAGCGCCGCCATCTACATAAATCGTGAGCGCCACCGGGAACTGATCCCGTATGTGGTTGCGGTCATCTCGGTCGTGGAGATGTTCTTCCTCTACCTGATGATCGTTCACAACAACCCGTTCGAGACCTACCTCACCCAGAATCCGGCCGACGGTGCCGGCCTGAACCCGCTGCTCCAGAACTTCTACATGGTCATCCACCCGCCGACCATGTACCTCGGCTTCGTTGGACTGACGATTCCGTACGCCTTCGGCATGGCCGCGCTGATCACGGGTTACCTGGATGACTCGTGGCTGCGAGCGGTGCGCCGCTGGACCATGTTTGCCTGGCTGTTCCTGTCGATCGGCCTCGGGCTGGGCATGATCTGGGCGTACGAAGAGCTCGGGTGGGGCGGCTACTGGATGTGGGATCCGGTCGAGAACGCCGGGCTGCTGCCGTGGTTCACGGCAACCGCGTTCCTCCACTCGGTGATGGTGCAGGAGCGCCGCGGCATGCTGCGCATGTGGAACGTCTCGCTCGTCATCTTGACGTTCTTCCTCACGCTCTTCGGCACGTTCATGACTCGATCGGGCATCGTCCAGTCGGTGCACTCGTTCGGTCAGGATCCGGTGCTGTCGCAGCTCTTCACCATCTTCATGGTCGCGACGCTGGTGTTCAGCTTCGGATTCGTGATCTACCGGATGCCGCTGTTGCGCGCGCGCAACGAGCTCGATTCGTGGATGTCGCGCGAGGCGGCGTTCCTCCTGAACAACTGGATCCTGCTGTTCTCCGCGTTCTTCGTGCTGTTCGCGACGATGTTCCCGACGCTGAGCGAGGCGGTGACGGGGGAGCGGATCACCGTCGGGCCGCCGTTCTTCAACCAGTGGATGATTCCGATCGGCCTGACGATGCTCGTCCTGACCGGCATCGGTCCGCTGATGGCGTGGCGCAAATCAACGGTCGTCAACCTCCGGGATCAGTTCCTGTTCCCGACCGCGTGCGGGTTGGCTGTCGGCGGCCTTGTCGTCGCCCTGGGCGTGCGCGTCTGGAGCTCGGGCATCTGTTTCGCGTTCAGCGGGTTCGTGCTGGGCACCATCACCCAGGAGTTCTGGCGTGGCGCGCGCGTCCGTCAGCAGACGAGCGGCACGGACCTCGCCACCGCGCTCATCGGCCTCGTCGGGCGGAACAAGCGCCGGTACGGCGGCTACATCATTCACGTTGCGATCGTCCTGATGTTCCTCGGATTCGCAGGTGCGGGATTCAAGCAGCACGAGACGCTGCTGATGAAGCCCGGTGAACAGGTTCAGGTCGGTGACTACGTCATTCAGCACAACAGCATCGCGGTGACCGACGACGGCCGCAAGCAGATGATCACGGCAGACGTGACCATCCTGCGCGACGGCGCTGAGCTGACGAAGATGTATCCGGCGCGCTGGTTCTTCCGCAAGCACGAGGATCAGCCCACGAGCGAGGTCGCGATCCGGCGTACGTTTGCCGAGGACCTCTACATCGTGATGCCGGATTTCGACGCGGGCGAGCAGACAGCGCACCTCGAGATCACCGTCACACCGCTCGTGAACTGGTTGTGGTTTGGCTTCGGTGTGATGGCTCTCGGCACGCTCATCGCGCTGCTGCCGGAAACGGCGTTTGCCCTGGCTGCGGCTCGCGTTCCTGAAGGAGCCAAGACAGCGACGGCGTCGCTGCTGCTGCTCTCGATCGTGCTACCCGCGGCTGTGCAGGCACAGGATGGCACCTCGGGCCGCGTGAGCAAGACAGCCTTGCAGCGCGATGTCGAGAGTCGAGTCGTCTGCATGTGTGGATCGCAGGGGTGCGTGCGCGCCACGCTCGAGAACTGCCCGATGCGGCCGGCCTGCCATGGCCACACCGAGCAGCTGGCGATCCTGCAGCAATACGTCAATGAGGGCAAGAACCGCGAGGAAATCCTGACTGCGTTCGTCGAGAAATACGGCGCGGCCGTGCTCGCGGTGCCACGGAACACGGGCTTCAACTCCCTGGCGTGGCTGTTGCCGTACGGACTTGCCGGCTTCGGTCTTCTCATCATCATCATGACCGCGCGACGCTGGTCGGCGCGTCCGGCCGCAGCCGGTGCGGGCGGGGCCAACATGACCGTCGATTCGGCGCTCGATGCCCGGCTGGACGATGAGCTCCGAGACCTCGACTGAACCAGCCAAGGGTTCGACCCTTGATCCGACGTTCCAACCCTGGCAGCTCTTCACGCTCGCCGGCCTGATCGGTGCCACGATCGCGGTGTTCATGGCGCGCGGCGAATCGCCCGCCGCCGTGATCATGATCAGCCTCACTATCTTCGCGGCGGCCACCGTCGGCATCGCCGCGTTGCGCACGTTCCTGCCGTTGACGCAGAAGTCGTGGACCGACGGCGCGCGCATACTGGGCGGACGCACGCGTGCGGCGCTCGAGCGTGAAAAGAGCCTCGTGCTGCGATCGATCAAGGAGCTCGAGTTCGATCGCGCGATGGGTAAGGTGTCCGAGAAGGACTTCGTCGAGATGAGTGGACGTCTGCGCGTCCGCGCCGCGCGACTCATTCGTCAGCTCGATGCGGGTGCCGGGTACCGCGGTGAGATCGAGCGCGAGGTGACGAAGCGGATTGGTGAGGTACGCGGCGGGTCCAGAGAGAACCCGGTCGCCGGGTCCACACTGCAGGACCAGGCCTACGCTGAAGACGCAGGGCAGGTCTTGCCTTCGAGACCCGCCGGCGTGTGTGCCTCGTGCAACACCACGAACGACGGCGACGCTCGCTTCTGCAAACACTGCGGACACGCGCTGGGGAGCGCATCGTGAGCGCCTCCGGTCGCACGCTGTTAGTTGTCGTCGCCCTGACGCTCAGCATCACCGTGTGGGCCCAGGACATGCCCGATCCGTCGCTGATTCATGGTCGTGCGATTCCGGCGCAGGAACTCGCCGCCGGCACCGTCACCGTGCGCGTCGTGCGCGAGGCGATCGGCAACAACGTTCCGGGACAGCAGGTGACAGTCAGCGTGGGCGGCACGACGCGTACTGCGACGACCGACGCGCAGGGGCGCGCCGAGTTCACTGACCTGCCGAAAGGCGGCACGAACGCCGTCGCAGAGGTGACCGTCGACGGCGAGAAGCTCGTGTCGCAGCCGTTTGCCGTGCCGACCTCCGGCGGTCTCCGAGTCATTCTGGTGGCGGGCATCGCGCAGGCGGCCGAGCGCAAGAAGCAGGAAGAAGCTGCTGCCGCGGCCGAGCCTCCGACGAAAGGCATCGTTGTCTTTGGCGGCAACACGCGCGTGCTGATGCAGTTCAACGACGATGGCCTGGATGTCTACTACATCCTGGAGATCGTCAACAGCGCGCGCACGCGGGTCGACATTGGCGGACCGCTGGTCATCGACCTGCCGCCCGGCGCGGTCGGGGCGACGGCGCTGGAGGGATCGTCGCAGGCGGCGGTCATCTCTCCCACCCAGATCACGATCAATGGACCGTTCGCCTCGGGGACCACGATGGTGCAGGCGGCTTTCCGCATGCCGTACAACGATTCGGAGCTGACGCTGACGCAGACATGGCCGGCGGCGCTTCCGCAAGTGATCGTCGGTGTGCAGAAGGTCGGCGACCTCCGTGTGTCGTCGCCGCAGCTGACACAGACCGACGACGTTCGCACGGACAACGGCGACCTGTTTGTTCTCGGGAACGGTCCGGCAGTGCCGGCTGGCGGCAGCGTGGCCGTCACGTTGTCCGGCTTGCCCTACCACAGCCGAACCCCGCGCCACGTCACACTCCTCTTGGCAGGGGCCGTCATCGCACTCGGTGCATGGCTGTCGATCCGCGGTCAATCGCGTAAGGAAGACTCACGACAGGCGCTCGTCGCGCGACGTGACACGCTGCTTGGACAGTTGGCGCAGCTCGAGTCCAAGCGACGGGCTGGTGCGCCTGAGGCGGACGGCCAGGTCAAGCGGCGTGCCCGCATCATCAGCGAGCTCGAGCAGATTTACGGCGAGCTCGACGACGCCCAGCCCGGACCGCAAGGAGGCGGTGAGGGCGTCGCTGCGTGACGAGCGTCGACTTCGAAGAAGTTTCCGCAGAGGACGTCTCCCGCCACTTCGGCCGCCGGCG
>JAICEG010000077.1 GCA_025924295.1 Vicinamibacteria bacterium | reverse complement strand
GGCGGCGGCGTGCGCAACTGGGATGATCTCGTTCAATTGGCGAAGGCTGGCTGCAGCGCCGCGCTCGTTGCGACAGCATTGCATGACGGCCGCATCACGGCTGAAGAAATCACAGAAGCACAGAAGCTCTGAGTGGATCTTTCGCCCGACGTCGGAACACCTGCCGGCCCGCGTGGCGTTTACGCCTGTTACTTCCCGTCCACGGAAAATGCGAGCAGCACATTGCCTGGCATGAAGCCGATCGTGCTGTAGCCCGAGTTCACGAAGACCATCCCACCGGCGACCGTTGCGCCCGGACCGTTGATCGATCCGCCGCGAGCGGGAACGCCGTTGACCGTGTCGTACTCGTCGGTCGTGTTCACGTCGAGCAGCACCTTTCCGTTGCTGCTGTCGTAGGCACGGAAGTGACCATCGAGGGCGCCAGAGAAGATGACGCCAGGGATCGACGACACTGCGGCAGGCTGCGCGGTGTTACAGCCCTGACGTCCCGCGCATGTGTTCGCCGCCGGCGGCGCTGACCAGCGCCTCGATCCATCGGCGACGTTGATCGCGACGAGCCCACCGGCCTCTCCCGGCTTCTTCTCCATGGCGCTCGACAGCGCTGCGTAAGCGAGGGTGCCATCGGTCGAGAAGCCCCATTCGATTCCACCCAGCACACCGCCCTCGCCCGCCTGCGTCTTCCACAGCACATCACCCGTGTCCGGGTTGATGCCGAACATCACGCCCGACTTCTGCCCGGCGAGTAACACCCGCTGTCCGCCCGGCGACGTCACCAGCGCTGGAGAACTGCCGAAGTCGTAGTCCGGCCCCGCGTTCGACGGACAGTTCACCTTTTCAGTCGGGTTGCTGCCGAAGCAGCCAGTGTTCCAGGCATCGCCGGGGAGCGTTTGCCGTGTCCACAGCACCTTGCCGCTGTCCATCGCGAGCGCCATGATCGCGTCGCTTTCGGGCGCAGCCGGACTGGAGTAGCTGTCTCCCGTCGTGATGTAGAGACGATTGCGTTCAGGATCGAGCGCCGGCGCCGACCATACTGCCGCCCCTGACGGCGCGTGCAGTTGAGTGCCCGCGCTGTTCTTCCCAACGGGCTGCGCAGGACGCGGAATCGTGTAGGTCTTCCACTGCTGCTTGCCGCTGCTGGCGTCGAGTGCGAGCACGCTGCCGCGGAACGTGCAGCACTCATAGGTGGCCATGGCCGCCGTGCCTTCTTCGAGCGACGAGACCGGGACGTAGATCCGGCCATTGTGGACGACGACCGCGCCGGTGATCATCGCGTCCGGGTGTTCCTCGACCTTGACTTTCCACTTGAGGGCGCCCGTTGCGGCGTCGAGCGCGTACACCTGCGCGTGCGAATCACCGAAATACAGCGTCGCCGCCTTGCCATCCTGAACGACGACCGGAGTCGACCGGGTCCCGGCATCCGCTTCGAACGCCCAGACGAGGCAACCGGTCTGCCGGTCGAGCGAATACATCACGCCATTGCGACTGCCGACGAAGAGGCGGTTGCCAATCACGGTGACCTGCGATCCCGAGGCGGATGCACCGGCAAATCCGAACGACCATTTGAGCTTGAGCCGCGGGACATCGGCAGCCGTCAACCCTGCTGCCGCCGCGCTCTGGTGTCGCGTGTTCTGCAGATTGATCCCCCACCCGTTCCACGAGGCACCGCTGAACGGATCACCGCCAGTCGACGTCGCCGTGCAATACGCGCTCTTGGGAATGAGCGCAATCGGTGCGCGGTACGATCCCGCAGGCCTGCCGGTGAGGAACTCGGCAACCGCGCGCCGTTCCGCCGGGCTGAGCTTCGCTCCCTGCCGCCGCATGCTGAACGCGGCGAGCTCGCTTTCGATGTGCTCGGGCGACATCTTCCCCAGGGCCGCACGGTTGGGCATGCGTGGAATCGCTGTCTCGTGGCAACCTGCGCAACTCTGCTTGTAGACGGCGGCTCCCGACGGCGAGGCCGGCTGCGCGGCGGCAACACCTGGAAGCACGAGCGCGAACAGAGCAGCACAGATGCGAGCAGTCCTCATACGTCTCCTGTCATTGCAAAGTCACTCGATAGACCGCCGACTGCCCGAAATTCTCTTCCACTTCCATCTCGATCGCCGTGAGATCGCGTGCGCCCATCGTCTGCAGCTCGTGATGCAGGCGCTCGGTCAGTAATTGCGCGAGCATCTCGACCGTCGTGTTCGGGATTGGCAGCAGCGCACAATCCTTACGTGGAAAGACGTACCGTGGTTTACCGTCCACGGACACCTTGACCGTTTCGCCGTCTTCGACAACACCAACCCGATCGCTCCTGAGCGGCAGCAGCACGAGGTGATCGATCTCGTCGCACAGCCGCTTCATGATCCGCTTGAGCTCGACGAAGTCGAAGACGAACCAGCTCTCCTTGTTGAGGGCACCTTCGACCGTCACACGCGCCCGGTAGTTGTGCCCGTGCAGTCCTTCACACCGGTGTCCGGCAAAGGTAATGAAGTGCGCCGACGCGAACACCAGGTAGTCCTTGGTGACCGAAACGCGGAACTCACCGCGCCCTTCCATACGAATCTCCTCTACCCTACGAATCTCCTCTACCCATGGTCCATTCGCCGCCCAGCAACAGCATGAAAATCGCGGCAGCCGTCAGATCGGCCGTCGTGCCAGGGTTGCCCCTGTTTCTTTCGTCGCGCAACGCGCGATCCATATCGTCGATCGCTCGGCGACCGGCATCGGACCGGACGCCGCCGTCCGCCAGCACGCGCTGCGCGCGGGCGGTCACCTCATCGGCCAGCTCTTTCCCGCTTCGCCGTGCGATGTGCGTGTCGGTCACCTGTGACAGTACCGTGAGAAATGTCTCAACGATCGCATCGTCCCATCGCAAGCCGTCGTGACGCGCACGTTCGAGCGCAGGCACCGCGGTGCCGAAGATGATCTCGAAGCCGGTCACGTATTCCGATGCGATTGTGTCCCGGTGCGCCGCCAATCGCATCACCTCGACCAGCCTCATCGTCGGCTCGCTGGCGACGTCCTGTTCATCGGCGCGACCCAGTCCACCCGGCCGCGCGATACGAATGGCCGCGTAAACATCCCGGGCATCGTCGATCGTCGTGCCGTCGAGCACCCGCCGAAGGGCCCCCTGTAATGACCCCGGGGGTGATTTCCTGGAGAGGGCGTGGACATCACCCCCCGGGTCGTTGACTGCGGCACGAGCCAGTGGCGCGAACAGGAGCACGATGCCGAGGTTGGTGTTGGATGGCGACCACTGCGCCGTGGCCTCGATCGCTTTTCTGATCGTGGCGCCCACGCTCTGCTCGCCCGCCCTGGCCATCGGCTCGCCGATGGCGAGCGCGCTGGCCAGGAAATCCTCATACCTGAGATCGGAAAAATGACGCCCGGGAGAAACGTTGCCCGGTTTCGGAGCGCTGGCCTCGAGGAGGCACGCAAGCTGCGCCGCCAGACCGACGTTCACCGGCCGGTGGTCGCGATCCACCGCCAGCAGCGCCGCCGCCAGGTCGCGATAGACACCGCTCATGCCGGAAGAGGCTCCTCCGGGCGCTCGGACGAACTACCTGGCCGAACGCACTTTTCAACGTGCTCCACGATGGCAATCGCGACATCGATGCCAGTCGCCTGCTGCAGTCCCTGCCAGCCGGGGATGCCATTCACCTCGAGCACGTACAACGACCCATCGTCGGCCGGCAACACGTCGACGCCGGCATAGTCCGCCCCTACCGCGGCCGCGGCGGCGATTGCGATTCGCTCGATCTCGGGTGACACGTCGACGGCAGTCGCGGAACCGCCGATCGCCACATTCGTGCGCCATTCTCCCGCGGGAGCGCGGCGCTCGATCGCGCCAAGCACACGTCCACCGACGATGAAGATTCGCAGATCGCGGCCGTCGTGATCGATGGCACGCTGCACGTAGTACACCGACTTGATCTGATCCAGTGCGCGCACCACACGCAGCGCCGTCTCCGGATCGCTCACTCTCACCATCCCGTGACCGAGCGAGCCGAAGATCGGCTTGATGACGACATCTCTCATCGCACGAACGGCTGCCATCGCGTCCTCGACACGCTCGCAGACCACGGTCTCGGGCACGAGGAGACCCGCATCGTGAAGCAGCGTCGTCGTGTAGAACTTGTCCACCGATCGTTCGATGGCGCGTGGTGAGTTCACGACGCGCACGCCGCGATTTTCGATCCAGTGCAGCGCATCGA
Source organism: Vicinamibacteria bacterium (assembly GCA_025924295.1). Taxonomy (GTDB): domain Bacteria; phylum Acidobacteriota; class Vicinamibacteria; order Vicinamibacterales; family UBA2999; genus Gp6-AA40. The sequence goes on along the minus strand of JAICEG010000077.1, from coordinate 10,637 downwards.
CTCGATAGATGAGTTGTTCGAGCGATCCGCCCGGAATGATCCGCGCGAGGACGACGTCGGCGTCGAGCAGAGAAATCTGCTCGCTGGTCAGCTTCGCCGGAGCCCTGGCAGAGGCAGGACGCCCCCCGTCTGCAACGGTCGCCGTGAGGCCTTCGTACGGGACAACGGCCGCAAGGTGGCCGCGCGCCGTCAACGCGCGAACCAATTCATCGGTGTGCCAGCCGGTGCGCGCACTCAGAATCACCACGCGCATCATCAGCCCCCGAAGAGAGACGTTCGCAGCACGTCGGCATTCAGGCGTCCGGCGTGAAACGTCCGGCCACTGGTGGCGCTGGTCAACCAGACCTCTGCCGGGCTGAACAGCATCGGATCGATCTTATAAAAGTCGTTGTTGTAGCGCTTGAAGATGTCGTAGAAGGGCGTCCCGTAATCGGGCGACGTGGACGATGGCAGCCGATCGGCCAGCTGTGCCAGCTCGTCATCCTCCCCGAGAAGCGTGTAGCGGACCTGGCCGCCATACAGCACGCAGTCGTTGGTCCGCCCGATCGCCCGCACATCGTTCTTGGCGACCGGCGGCATCGGGGCCGTGCCGATGGCACTCACGACACGAGTCACGTCGAAACCGAGCGTATCCATCTTGTGCAGGCCGGTTTCGATCGAGCGCGCGACGATCTGCACTCCGCCGGCCAGGCTCGCAGTGGGTGCGACGGCGAACGTAATTCCGTTGGGCGAGACGTTGGCCTTCCGCGCCACCCATTCGGCGACATCGTCGGTAGGCAGTGCTCGTCCCTCGAGCACCAGCACCCCGCGAAACGTCTGCTCTTCATAGCCGAGTTTCTCGAACAGTTCCTTCTCGACGCGAGCCCGCGCACGGAGCGGACCGGACCCCATCGCGAAGTAGCCGTCCGGACTGATCGCCCAGCCGGCGTACTGCGATGCCATACAGGCAGCAGCCGGGTGATCGGTCCAGACCTGGACCGCTGACCAGTTCTCGCCATCGATCGTGAGCGGCACGTACGAAACGCGTCCCAGGCCTCCCATGCACAACTCGGCCAGCATCACGCCCGCTTCGAGACCGCCCGGCACCTCGACACCCGCGTCGATCACGCGTGCGCCAGACGCGAGCACGCGCACACCCATGCGCAGGTCGTAGGCCCGCGCCATATATCGATCGGCGAGCCCCCACGCCCGCTCGTTCATCCCCAGATCGGCCATCGCAATAGCCTACTCGCAGCTCTGCCGACTCACACAACCAGCCGGTCGCCGAGGGCACGCCGCACTATACTGAACGCCCTTCGCCGCTTGCCTATGGAGGACCTGCCGTGACCCGATACCATCGCGCCCTGGTCGCCGCGATACTCGTGACGACAGCGCTGGCGCTCGTCCACGGTCAGGGCCCAAAAGCTCCGAACGTTTACTACTTCCAGGGTGCAACGCTGATCACCGGCGCGGGAGAGCCAATCCGTGACGGCGCCCTGCTAGTCGAAAGTGGCAGCGTGTCGCGTGTCGGGACGCGTGCGTCGATACCTGCGCCGGCGGGCGCGACTGTCGTGGACCTCCGGGGCAAGACCGTCATCCCCGCTCTCGTCGATGCACACAGTCATCTTGGCTATACCGATGTGCGGACTGGCGACACAGCCTCGTCGCATTACACGCGCGACAACCTGATCGATCACCTTCGGCGCTACGCCTACTACGGGATTGCCGCAACGTGGAGCCTCGGCCTCGATCGCGGCGAGCTCCCCTATGAACTGCGAGCGGGACCGGTCGATGGTGCGGCGCTCTTCTTCACAGCCGGCCGCGGACTGGCAATGCCGAGCGCCGGACCCAACGCCCAGTACTGGCGGGATGCGGCGTACGGCGTGACGACAGAGGCCGAGGCACGTCAGGCGGTGCGCGAGCTTGCGGCAAAGAAGGTCGACATCGTCAAGATCTGGGTCGACGACCGGAATAAGACCGTGACGCCGCTGCCGCCGTCGCTGTATCGACCGATCATCGAGGAGGCGCACACGCGCGGCCTCCGCGTGGTCGCCCACGTGTACTACCTGGCCGACGCGAAAGAACTGTTGCGCGCCGGCGTTGACGGTTTCGCGCACGGCATCCGCGATCTCGAGGTGGACGACCAGATCATGGGACTGTTCAAGGCAAGACCGCACGTGTTCGTCATTCCGAACCTGCCGGATACGCCTCCGTCCGGAGCTGACCTGGTGTGGCTGAGCGAAACGTTGCCGCCGACTCAGATTGAAGCGTTGAAGCGAACCGCAGCAACCACTCCCGTCAGACCGCGACTCTTCGAAGTGCAGGCACGCAGCCTGAAGAAGCTCGCTGCCGCGGGCGTGCCGATCGCCTTCGGTACGGATGCAGGCGTCGGTGCACCGTACGGCTGGTCCGCGCACGCGGAAATGGCGGACATGGTTGCCGCCGGAATGACGCCCGCCCAGGTCATCACCGCCGCAACGCGCACGTCTTCAGAAGTCATGAAACTCGATCGGCTCGGCACCATCGCCCCGGGCAAGAGTGCCGACTTCGTCGTGCTCGACGCCGATCCGCTCGACAACATCATGAACACGCGCCGCATCGCGAAGGTATATCTGCGCGGTCGTGAGATCGATCGCGCGTCGTTGAGCCGAAATTGGACTGGCCGATAGCTGCCGACGATGCTAACGTCGTCGTCCTTCGAGAACGTTGATGGGCGCGGCACACGCCTCGCACCGCCATTCCTGGGCCACCAGCGACCGACCGTCGGTCGCCGCAAGCCCGGGAGGCAGACGATGGCGCAGAAATCTCTCGAAGAACGCGTGGATATGCTGGAACAACGGGTTGAGCTGCTCATACAACTGCCCGAACGGGTGTCGGCGCTCGAAACGCAGATCGTGCTACTCCGCGACGAAATGCGCGCTGAGTTTTCTGCAACGCGAGCAGATGCGCGGGAGCGCGATGAAGAGACGCGACGCTTCATGCGGGTTCTGTACGAGGACCTAGTCGCACGCCTCGAGCTACTTGGAGGCAGCAATGATGAAAGATAAGAAGAGCCAGCTCGACTTCGTTCCACGTTGGGCGGAGATTCCTCTCGACGAAACCGACCTCGCAGCGCGCCTCGACAGACCCGCAAGAAAGCGTTAACTCTTGCGTGCCCTAGACATCACGCCGGTTCTGCTTGCTGCGGCCGCTGTCGTTACTCTTGCGCAAGCGCCGTCAGATAGCGCGCCACCTCGCCGTGATCTGGCGGCCCTCGCCGGGGTTCGCCTCTGGTTCACCGATACAGGCGGGACCGGTGAGCCTGTCGTGTTGCTTCACGCGAATACCGGAACCAGCGAGATCTGGGAACCGCAGATCGAGGCCTTCTCGAAAGCGGGTTATCGCGTCATCGCCTTCGATCGGCGCGGATGGGGTCGCAGCCAGGCCGAACCCGCGACCGGACCGCAGCCGGGACATACGTCGGAAGACCTGCACGCGCTTGTCGACCACTTGTCGCTTCGTCGATTCCACCTGCTGGGCGTTGCCGGCGGCGGCTTCGTCGCGCTCGACTATGCCGCGTGGCACCCGGAGCGGTTGTCGAGCCTCATCGTCGGCGCCAGCACCGGCTCGGTCAGTGACAAAGAGATTCAGGACGTCATCGCGCGCATCGAGATTCCCGGAATCAGGGCGCTGCCCGGGCACTTCCGCGAAGTAGGTGCGTCGTATCGCGGCACGAATCCCGAGGGCACGAAACGATGGCTCGAGATCGAAGAGCACGCGCGTCAGCCGAACGCACCAGCGCAGCCGCTGCGCTCACCGAATACATTCGCGAAGCTGGCCACGATCACGACGCGAACCCTCGTCATCGCAGCAGATGCTGATCTGCTCGCACCACCGGCACTGATGAAGATCTGGGCCCGCCACGTGAAGGGCGCTCAGTGGGCGACAGTTGCCGACGCCGGCCACGCCGTGACGTGGGAGCAGCCCGCGGCCTTCAACGACATCGTGCTGACGTTTCTGAAAGGTGGCCGGCCCTTCGGCGAGGTTCCCAGGTAGTTTCCCGCCACGAGGAGCACACTTCGAGACCTTCGTGGCCTACTTCGCGAAGCGCTGCGTCGACTTCTCGTTCTCCGCGCACACGAACTCGATCAGCTCGTCGTCCGGCAGCAGCTGCTGGCGTATGGTGACCGCGGTCCACGGCTTCGTGTAGGCCTTGGGGTCGTCGACCGTGACGTCGATCTCGAGAGTGCCGTAGTTCGGTCTTCGAATCCGCTCGGTCATCTTCGCCGCATCGGTGAGCGGCGCGCCATTGACGTCGAGCCAGCCGCCGTCCCTGAAGCCGGTCGTCTCGACAACGAGCGTGTCGCCGTCCCATTTGCCAATCGAGTAGCCGTACCACCACGGCTGCGGATCGTTGTTCGGCAGCGGCCGGCCGTCGGTGAAGATCTGCCGGATGCCGTCGTTGGCCTCGTACAGGATGACGATCAGCGATGGCGTCTGAATGATCTTCCGCGGCTGTGGGTGGTTGTGAAGCTGGGTGATGCCGATCGGCAGGCAATGGGCATCCGGGTTGTCTTTGCTGTTATCGGCCACTCGTTTCGCACGCAGCTCGAAGGCCCACGGCTGGAACGGGAGATCGCCCTTCAACCCCGCACCGATGTTCCAGAACTGGCTCGTTCGCTGAAGGGGGTGCACGTCGGGACCGGTGATGGCCTGACCCGGGCCCGTGCGAAGCGTCTCCCAAACGCCGGACAGATCGGGCTTTCCGTCGGGCGTTCTCGGTGCCGGGGCATCGAGCCTCGCCTGGCCGTCTGGCGTTCGCGGCACTCCGGGCCGAGGGTGGCGAGGCCATTGCGCCGACAGCGTTACCGAGGCGAGCGCAGTGGTCACGCCGATGACGGCCACAGCGGTCTGGAATCTCATCATCTCCTCCCACCACACCCGGAACTGGAGCCGCAGTCTAACATCGGCCCACACCACGTTTTCCTCATATAATCCGACGCGCGAGCGATGTGGAGACAGGTCATGAAAAGAGCATACGTGGCGTGCGCCGTCGTCGCGGCACTGCTGCAGGCAACTGCCGCCAGCGCTGACGAAATCCGAGTGCTCTCGTCGGTGGGAATCAAGGCCGTGATTGACGAGCTCGCGCCGCAGTTCGAGAAGGCGACGAAGCACAAGGTCACGACGACCTTCGACCTTGCCAGCACGATGAAGGCAAAAATCGAGGGAGGAGCGCCGTTCGACGTCGCGATCCTGACCCCTCCGCTCCTCGACGATCTGATTGCCAAGGGTCTCGTCACTTCGGCGTCGCGCACGGCGGTCGCACGCGTCGGCCTCGGCCTGATGATCAAGTCGGGGGCAAAGAAGCCGAACGTTGGCTCGCTCGACGCATTCAGGCGAACCCTGCTCGACGCGAAGGCGATCACCTACGCCTCAGCCGGCGCCAGTGGCGTGGCCTTCCTGGCCATCGTCGAGAAGATGGGCATCGCCACTCAGATCAAGGTCAAGGCCAGGCCGGTGGCTTCGGGTGAAGAGGTCAACGCGAACATCACGAGCGGCGCGGCGGATCTGGCGGTGTTGCCGGTGAGCGAAATCCTCCCGGTGAAGGGCGCCGAGCTCGGCGGCGTGTTCCCCGCGGAAGTGCAGACCTATGTCGTGATGGCGGCGGGGGCGAGCGCGAAGGCGCAAGGAAGCGCCGCGAACGAGTTCGTGAGCTTCCTGATGTCACCGGCCAACGACGCGGTCGTCAAAGTCAAGGGAATGGAACGGTTACCGTAGGGCGGGTCCTGCCTTTTGGACCCGCCGGGTCTAAAGAGCAAGACCCGGCCTACGCTGTCGAGAGGAACCTTATTCATGAAGTCGCTGGTGCTCGTTATCGCTGTAGCCGTTGCGCTCATCACGACCGCCACTGCCGCCAACACCTACAGTGCCGTTCCTGACTGGTTGAAGCTGCCGCAGGGCCGCGAGCAGCTCGGCAACCAGCACGGCGACGTCGCCGTCAGTTCGGCAGGAGAGGTCTACGTCAGCGTGCAGGACCCGGCAGCCGGCGTGCAGGTCTTCTCGCCCGACGGCGCGTTCCTGCGCAACCTGCCGGGCGCGCCCAGTGACTTTCACGGCTTCGTGATCCGCAAGCAAGCCGACGGCGAGTTCCTGTACGGCGCGACGCTGCGCGGCCAGACGATCGTGAAGATGACACTCGAAGGGACGATCGTCATGACGATCGGCTCGTCGGCGATTCCCGATCAGTACAAGGTTCGAAATGCGAGGAGCAATCAACTCGCGTTGCTGCTTACCGGCCTCGACGTGGCGCCCAACGGCGACCTCTACGTCAGCGATGGGTACGCCAGCGACTACATCCACCGGTTCGACAAGAGCGGGAAATACCTCGCGTCCCTTGGCGGCAAGCAGGCGCCCTACAGCTTCAACACGCTCCACAAGCTGGCCATCGATACGCGTTTCCAGCCAGCCCGCATCATCGCGTGCGATCGCGCCAACAATCGCGTCGTGCATCTCTCGCTCGACGGTGGCTTCCTGGGCGTCGTGGCGAAGGATCTCCTGTTGCCGGCGGCTATCACCATCGATGGCGACAATGCCATCGTGGGTGAATTGAGCGGCCGCGTGACGGTGCTCGACAAGTCTGGTGCGGTCGTCACCCGCATTGGTGCCAACACTGAACAGGGGATCGGCACCAACAAGATTCCGCCTGCCCAGTGGCGACCGGGCTTCGTGCTCTCACCGCACGGCGTCGCGCTCAATGCCAGGGGCGACCTGTTCGTGTCCGAGTTCAGTGCCTTCGGCCGCGTGCATCGATTTAATCGGCAGTGATTCGACGTCGTCGGGCAGCGTAGGCCGGGTGCTCTGTGGACCCGGCGGCTCCGGCGGGTCTCTAGAACAAGACCCGCCCTACGGTTATAGGAGTCCCATCATGAATGTGAAGACATCCGCACTCATTGCTGTCATCGGTTCGGTATGCTTCTCGACCACCGTCGCGGCCGCGACGTGTGAATCGCTCAAGTCCGCCTCCATCGCGAACGTCACGATCACAAGCGCCGAGAGCGTACCCGCCGGGCCCTTCACACAGCCGGGAGCTCAGGGTGGTGCGCCCACGCAGGCAGCACAGCCGATCCCCGCTCACTGTCGTGTGAAGCTGGTGCTCAAGCCGTCCAGCGACTCGCACATCAACGCGGAACTGTGGATGCCAGCGGTCGACTGGAACGGCAAGTTCATGGCGGTCGGCAACGGCGGTTTCGGCGGCTCGATCCAGGGCTACGGCGATATGCAGGTCGCGCTGCGCCGCGGCTATGCGACCGCAGGCAACGACACGGGGCACACCGCTGCTGATGGTCCTGGCGGCATGTTCGGCCTCGGCCACCCGGAGAAGATCGTCGACTTCTCGCACCGCGCGATGCACGAGATGACGGTGACAGCCAAGCGTCTCATCGACCAGTTCTACGGCAAAGCGCCGGAGTTCTCGTATTACAAGGGCTGTTCGACCGGTGGGCGACAGGGCGTGATGGCGGCCCAGCGATTCCCGGACGACTTCGACGGCATCATTGCCGGCGCGCTCGCCAACCGACACATTCATCAGCACACTGCCGGGGTCGCACGAAGCATTGCACTCGCGCGCAATCCCGAAGGCGCTATTCCCGCGAAGAAGGCAGAGATGGTGTCCAAGGCCATCATGAACGCCTGCGATACCTACAAGGAAGGTTTCGTGAACAACCCGCGCGCGTGCAGCGTTGATTTCAAGAAGCTCGCCTGCAGCGGCGCCGACGCCGACAACTGCCTGACGGCGGCACAACTCGAGACCGTGGAAACGTTCTACGGTGGCCTGAAGAACAGCAAGGGTGAGTTGATCTTCTCGGGCCAGGCGCTGAGCAATCCCCTTCCGGCGCTCAGTCCGCCAAAGGACGTACCGAGTGGCGGATGGGACACGGTCCGGATCTGGGGCTTCCAGAACGAGCACTACGACTGGCGCACGTTCGACCTCGATCGCGACATGCCGATCATCGACGCCAAGGTCGGCTTCGTCGATGCAACCGATCCCGATCTGACGAAGTTCAAGGCGCGCGGCGGCAAACTCCTGCTCTACACCGGCTGGGGTGACACCGGGATCACACCCGAGAACACCGTGGCGTACTACGAGAGCGTCGCGAGCAAGATGGGCAGCTCGCACACCGACTTCGCGCGCCTGTTCATGGTGCCCGGCATGGGGCACTGCCGCGGTGGCGTCGGGCCAAACACGTTCGATACGATCGGCACTCTCGAGGCGTGGCGCGAGAAGGGCACCGCACCGTCGGAGATCACCGCCTTCAATCCAGAGAGTGGGTTGAGCCGACCGCTGTGCCCATATCCACAGTTTGCGAAATACAACGGGACGGGGAACATGAAGGACGCGGCGAACTGGAAATGCATTGCTCCATAGATCCGTGCACCGTAGGGCGGGTCCTGCTTCTTGGACCCGCCTCGCATTGCCGGGTCTCGAGAGCAAGACCCGGCCTACGCTGAAGAGATCTCTATGAATAGATCGCTCGTCGTCATTACGTTCGTCGCCGCCGTCGTCGCATCCGTCGCCGCGCAGTCTCCCGAACCGAAGCCGGCGTTCTCCGGCCAGACCGATGCCCCTCGCCCTGCCAAGCCGTCGCCGCCATTTGCCACGCAGACGGTGGCGACCGGGCTGACCGGCGCATGGGCGATCGCCTTCCTGCCTGACGGCAATCTCCTCGTCACGCAGAACGCGGGAACGATGCGGATCGTCAGGCCTGACGGCTCGGTCTCGGCGCCGCTCGCAGGCCTGCCGGGAGTGAAGTCCGTCGCCGCGCAGGGGCTGCACGACGTCGTCCTCGATCCCGACTTCGCGAAGAACCGCATGCTGTACTTCACCTACTTCGCGCCGCCCAAGGGTGAAGCGCCCGCCACGTGGCCAATCGAGTTCTTCTACGAACGCGTCTGGACCAAGCCGTTCACGGAACGCCGGACGATGCAGCTCGGAACAGAACGGGTGGCGCGCGCGAAATTGAGCGCCGACAATTCGAGCCTCGAAGACGTGGACATCCTGGCTGAAGGTGTCGAACGCCGCATCGTGATCGCGCGCGACGGCACGTTGCTGGTTGGCGGCGCCGACCGCTTCCGCTTCTACGACTCCGATCTCGATGGCGTCGAGCGCACGTTTGCGGACAACCCGGATATCCGTCGCAACTTCACCGGCCGCGTCATCCGCATCAATCGCGATGGCTCGATTCCCAGGGACAATCCCTGGCTGAGCCGCGCGACGGTACTGGCTGAGACCTACGCGCATGGATTCAAGGACCCCGAGGGCGCGGCGCTTCATCCACAGACCGGCGAACTCTGGCAGATCGATCACGGCCCGCAGGGCGGTGATGAGATCAACATCGTTCGCGCCGGCAAGGATTACGGCTGGCCGGACGTCTCGTACGGAAAGCAGTACGACGCGCGGCAATCGGATGGCCGCAAGAACGTTCGCGTCGGCGACGGTGCGACCTCGCGGCCGGACGTCGAGGAACCGCTCTATTACTGGGTGCCCTCGATCGCACCATCGGGGATGATGTTCTACACCGGCGACATGTTCCCGGAGTGGAAGGGCAATCTCTTCATCGGCGCGATGGCCGGCCAGCATCTCGTGCGTCTGGTGTTGAACGGCGAGCGAGTCGTGGCCGAGGAACAACTGCTCGCCGAGCAGAAGCAGCGCGTCCGCGAAGTCCGGCAGGCGCCCGATGGCTCGATTTACATCCTGCAGGGTGCATCGATCGTCCGATTGACGCCGAAGAAATAGGCAGCGTACAGGCGGGTCTAAAAAACAAGCCCCGCCGTACGTTGTCTGTTTACCTACCTTCGTGGCCTTCGTGTCTCAGAAGTCGAATTGCACGCTCACCTTCGCGAATCGTGCCGCCACGAGCGATGCCGGCTGCAGATACGTCGCTGGGGTCGCCGCGTTGTACGTCTGGAAATAGGCATACACCGCGTTCGTATTGAACATGTTGAAGATATCGAGGCCCACGTTCAGACGCCGGTCACCGAACCTGAGGATCTTCGACACCTTGAAATCAACCTGGTTGAGGCGGTCGCCGTACATCTCGCCCGGCTCGATGAGGTTGATGCTGGCCAGCGTGGCGTTGCCTGCCAATGGCCGTCCGAGCGCCGGAGCGATGGCGGCATTGGTCGTCAGCTGGTTCGCCGCCAGGCTCTGCGAAGCGATCCCGGGGAAGTTGGCGCCCGCCCACGGGCGGCTCTGGATGGTCGCGGCCACCTGCACGTCGGCGTTCGGGATGGTGTAGGTGGTCAGCGCGCCAAACGATGTCTTCCAGCCGGAGACCTGGTCGCAGAACGCCAACGGCGTCCGTGTGAAGGGGAACCCCGGTGCGATGATTTCCGGAACCTGCGACCAGACGTCGCAGTCGTTCAGTGCGCTTTGGCCGATGTTGAAGCCTCCGTGCGCCGTGAGGCCGCCCCTCAGCCGTGCGTTCACGTTGAAATCCACGCCGTTATAGGTTTCGATGCGGCCCTGGCCGAAGTTCTTGGCGAAGGTGATGTAATTGTCGACCTGCCCGAACTTCGCAGGATTCACGTCGAAGATCCCCTCCACCAGGTAGCCTCCGCCGTTCGGCAGGCGCGGATCGACGGGGGCCGTGAGGTTGAACCTGTCAAAGTCCGTCGCGCTG
>JAICEG010000076.1 GCA_025924295.1 Vicinamibacteria bacterium | reverse complement strand
CTACCGCGGGTACCGCACCGTCAGACCGAAGCTCGACGCCGTCGCCTTGGACTCGAGCGGCGTCGTGGAGGACGGGCAATGGCTCGTCCTCGACTTCAACTTCTCGTACAACCCGCCGTGCGCCTATTCCAGCTTCACCACCTGCCCGTTGCCGCCACCTGAAAATCGGCTGCCAGTCGCCATCGAAGCAGGCCTCAAGCAACTGCCGTCGGTAGAAGGCTATTGAACGACATCGGACCTCACCGTTCCAAACCAGGCCGACGACTGATTTCTCCTGTGCAGTCGCCAAGTGTTAACTGACGCCCGAGTTCGCGTCACGCCGCCCGCGGCAGCGTGACAGTGACAACTCGCGCAGTTCTACACGTGGCGGTGGCGACGCCATCCCTATTGCCTCGACGATTCCTCGAATATTTGCCAATTGCGAGTTTGAACAATTGACGACCTTCGGCGACGACGTCTCCGCGCATCAACCCTCGTCATCCGTTGAGCACTCGTCGCGCCTGTCGCTCGGTCTCACGCCAGTCGATCCGGGGCACCTGCGATTGCTGATCGAGATCGGCGGGCTGCTTCGTCCACGCGATCCTGACCGAGAAGAAGTCAGGCACTGTCGTGCCCATCACGGCAACTCGAAAGACTAGATCACGCGCTCGGTAATACGCGCCGCTATAGACCCCAACTGCACGGACATCTATTCCGGAACTCCGTGCTGCTGCAAGGCTGTCCATGAGGGAGTGCTGAACCTCTCCGTTCGCTGATCCCTGAGCACGGAGAGCTCACTCATTCCGCACTCGCGCCCGTTCGGCCACCCAAGGGATCGGCGGAACCGGCGCGCCCGTCATGTCGATCATGAGCGCGTCCGCGAAGAACTTCGCGGCCCAGTTCGGAAACTCGAACCGCGAATACGCGCCCCAGATCGGCAACGATCCCGCAATGGCGCCGCGGATGACCGGGTCCGCATCGGTCAAGTGTTGCTGTGATTTCAGGAACGCGATCCCCGAGCGAGCCGAGACCTGCAAAGCCTGCACGCCGCAGACCTGCGACAGACGCAGCCAGTTGATGGCCATCTGCGCCACGCCCGTCAAACAACAGTAGCGGGCTCCAGCTCGCCAACCGTCCGCATACGTGCCCGCGAGCCAACCATCCCGGCGCTGGGCGCTTGCAATGCCTCGGCCGGCCTTCAGCGCCGATTCCACGTAGCGGTCGTCGCGGATCAACACACCGCTTTCGAGAAGCCCGCGGATCGCGTAGGCGATCGTATGCGTGAAGGGAAGCTGGCTCGGCGTGAAGGAGTTTGTTGCGAACCAGCCGGATTCGGTCTGTTGCGTGAGGGCCCAGTCCAAGTTGCGGACTGCGGCAAGCCTCAGCCGCCCGTCGCCCGACAACAGCGCAGTCGCGGCAAGAGCCCAGGTCGCTCGTGTGTTGTAGGTGTGAGGCACGTCGTTATGCTCGTAGCCTCGCCAGCAGCCGTCTTCATCCTGGTTATCGGCCAACCAGTGACCTGCCTTGACTGCGGCTTCCAGGCATTCGTTGCGACCGAGCTGAACGTAGCCTGCGACCATCCCGTGCATGATCTGTCCCGTGTTGAAGATCACAGGGTGACTTCCGCGCTCTCCAAAGTGCCCGGGGAAAGCGCCGTCGGGTTGCTGCAGCGACAGCTCCCAATCGATCATCCGCCGCGCCCGTTCTACGAGCTCCGGCCGCGCGAGCACTTTGGCGGCTGCCAGAAACGTTTCGATGATGTAGCCGGTCGTTTCCGGATAGCACGGCAACCAACCGTCCTCGAAGCTCCAGCCCGCTGAGACGCCGCCGTCGTCCACGGTCCCACTGCGCTGGTCCTGCGCAAGACACAGCCAGTCGATCGCGACGGCTAGATGCCTCGCGTGATCCTTCTCCGGCTCGGCCCCCGATCGCAGCAGATCTCTGAAGATCAACGCAGCGTGTCGCCGCTTCCACGGCTTGTAGCGCAGGGGTAACGTCAAGAGGTCGCGCGGCTTCATCGTCTTCGAGCCGTCAATCTGCTTGGGCCAACGTTACGCGCGATGGCCGATCGCGACGGGCAATCCCTTGAACTCCACGATACCCGGTACTGCGCGCACGACCATAGATGACAGCAAGCGCGTGCATGATAGCGTCGTCGGCAGCCGCGCGAGGAATCGTTTCGGACAAGATTACCGTCATTACCAACGTGGCGGCCCGGGGTGGTTTCACCCGCGACGGCGAGGTCTACGAACGCCTGCCTGCGGGCGTGAAGCGGCCATGAAGATACTCACGTTCAGCACGCTCTATCCCAACGCGGTGCGGCCGGTGCACGGTATCTTCGTCGAGACCAGACTGCGCTTCCTCGTGGCGAGCGGCGCGGTGCAATCGACGGTCGTCGCGCCGGTACCCTGGTTCCCTTTCGAGAACGATTTCTTCGGCGAGTACGCCAGACACGCCCGTGCGCCGCGGGAGGAAACCCGCAGTGGCATCCGCGTGCTCCACCCCAGGTATTTCCTGCTTCCGAAAGTCAGCATGACGACGGCACCCGCGCTGCTTGCCGCCGCGGCCCTGCCGGTCCTGCGCAAAGTCGTCGCACAGGGCCATGATTTCGACCTGATAGACGCCCATTGCTTCTATCCCGACGGCGTTGCCGCCGCATGGCTGGGCCGGCGCCTCGGCAAGCCGGTCGTAATCACGGCACGCGGCACAGATTTGAATCTCATCCCGCAGTACCCGCTGCCGCGACGGATGATCCAGTGGGCCGCGCGCGAGTCCGCCCGCATGGTCACGGTATGCAAGGCGCTCAAGGACTCTCTCGTCGCGCTGGGCGTAGAGCCCGAGCGGATCGAGGTTCTGAGAAACGGGGTCGATCTGCAACGCTTCCACCCCGTCGATCGCGCCGCGCGCCGGGTGGAACTCGGGCTCGACAGGCGTACCCTTCTTTCGGTGGGCGTTCTGCTTCCGCGTAAGGGCCACGATCTCGTCATCGCCGCGCTGCCCCTGCTGCCCGACGTGAGCCTGCTCGTCGCCGGAGAGGGGCCGGAGGAAGGCAACTTGAAGGCGCTCGCCAGGTGCCTCAACGTCGATCAACGCGTCCGCTTTCTCGGCGCGCTTCCCCAGGCGCGGCTGCGCGACTACTATGGCGCGGCAGATGCGCTCGTGCTGGCGTCGAGCCGGGAGGGGTGGGCCAACGTGCTACTCGAATCGATGGCATGCGGAACGCCTGTCGTCGCCTCCGATGTCTGGGGGACGCCTGAAGTCGTCGCGGCGCCGGAGGCCGGTCTGCTGATGGAGGAGCGCACGCCCGAGGCCCTCGCGCGCGCCGTACGGCGTCTGTTTCAGGATTACCCCGATCACGGAGCGACCCGTCGCTACGCAGAACGATTCAGCTGGGACGACACGACACGCGGCCAGCTCGAACTCTTCGAGCGCATCCTTTCCGGCGCGACTGGCCGGCGCCGCACTGTCTCCGGATCGCGCTTCCCGGGCGAGACAGCATGAAGATCGTTAATCCCGAGTACCGAGTTCTGCGGATGAGCAGTGGCGCGGCTTTCGCAGGTTGGAGTCACAGGCCCGCTCCGATGCGCCCATCCGTGCGCTCGATTGGACGACACAGGGCGCGCGGCAGTGGATGACTCCGATCCCAGGCGATGGCGTGTCATCTCCCGTACCCACCGCCGACCGGATCTACTTCACCACGAGTTGGCAGTCGGCCGCGTCGGACCGGATGAGGCGAATGCTGGCGGTGGCCCTGCTGTTGTTCGCAGGAGGTGCCGCGATTGCCGGAATGACATGGAACAACCAAGCCGTTCGGGCCTCAATCGCGGTGGGTGCTCTGGCCGTAGTCGGTCTATGTGCTCTTCTCTGGTGGCCGGGAACCGGAGACCTCGTTCGAACTCCTCAACGCGCTGTCGTCGTCGGCGCAACGCAGATGACGGCGCTGGGAATAGCCGCCTACTCCCTGATTTCACCAGTGGGACGCCAGCGCCTCCCATTCGTGTTGGCACTGGTGATTCCAGTGGCATGGAGCGTCTCGGAGCTCGAGTTACAACCTGGACCAACCATAGGGGTCGCAACGGCCTTTGTTCTCCTTCAGGTGTCACTGGTCGTTGCCGTTGTCTATGCGCTAAGGCTGCCGGCGGTCGCTGATGTCAGGCGACACCGGATCTCTGGGTGGCTGGCCCTGCTGTTGATGCCGATTCCATTCGTTGCCGCCGGTGCCGCCACCACAGAGCAGATTGTCACACGAGCAGTGGTCGCCCTCGACCGACAGAGCGGAAAGCGACTTTGGATCACCGAGGTGGCGACCGAACCGCGCGGAAACTATCACGTATACAACTCGCCAGCGACGCCTACTCCCGTAGTGGTCGCAGATACGTTGTATGCGTACTTCGGGTCGACGGGGCTAGTGGCTCCCGGTCTGGATGGACGAGTGCGTTGGATGAACACCGGGCTCTCGTTCGACAGCTTGTTCGGCGTCGGGACGTCGCCGGTTGAGCACGACGGCGTTGTTCTACTCTCCAGCGGGGGTACCGATCGGCCCTATCTGGCAGCGATCGACGCCAAAAGCGGAACGGAACTCTGGCGACAAGTGCGTCCGAAGTCGCGCAACGTCGACGGGAACAATCGAACACCTCCCATCCTCTTCTGGCAAGGCGAGCCCTGCGTATTGTTGTGGGAACTCGAGGTGTTGACCTGCTTTTCGGTTCGCTCCGGCAAACAACTCATGCAGTATCGCCTGAGCGTGCCTCTTCGCGTTGGTGCCTTCACGGCCAGCGCGGTCCTCCACGATGGCGATGTGTACCTGGGAGAGGAGAACGGGGCCGTCCGCCTCGACCTCGACGCTTTGCAACAGGGCCGCGACCCTGTGGTGTGGTTCAGTAGAGGGCCAGGGACCGACTGCGCATCACCGGTCGTCGCCAACGGCTTGCTCTTCATGGTGTCCGAGAGCGGAATCGCGAGTGCTCGTGATGTAGAGACTGGAGAAGTCGTCTGGGACGAGTTGCTGGACGGCAGCGAGTACTTCGCTTCTCCAGTGACAGATGATCGCAAGCGTCCTCTTCTGCAGCCGGGATGGTCAGTGCACCTTTGTTCGAGCGAGCCGTCAGTTCGAGGTGCTGGCAAAAAACTCGGTTCCTCCAGGATTGATGGCGACCCCCGCCATTCAGGACGGGATTATCTACCTGCGTCTTCCAGGACAGCTGCTCGCACTCTTCTGATGTGAGCTCTTTCCACATGGCAGGCGATCTGATTCACCTCGAGAGCGAATACGACGTATCCGAAAGGTTAGACCCGGATTTCCTCTGCCGGCGTCGCTGGTTCGATGAAGGATTGCTCCCTGAGTGTGGGAGCCGGCCGGCAGCATCGCTGCGTTTGGTCGTCAGAGGAAAGATCGGGGGAGAGATTGACGAAACGGACTTCTGTCGACAAATCGGGATCCAGGCGCCGAGTCCGACAATCACTACATCGAGAACCGACCACAGCGATTGGGATTGCCCGACACTACATAGGCGACGTGATTTACGGCGCGAACGACGGAATCATCACCACGTTTGCGGTCGTCGCCGGCGTCACAGGTGGTTCATTGACCGCACGCGCCGTTCTGATCGTGGGGGCGGCGAATCTCATCGCTGACGGGCTGTCAATGGGAGTTGGCAACTATCTGAGTATCCGGTCGAGTGAAAGCGCCCTCGAGGCTCAGGAGCTGCCCGAGAGGGAAGCGCGACCCGCCCGGCACGGCTTCGCAACGTTCCTTGCGTTCGTGGTCATCGGGGCCCTGCCGCTACTGCCCTACATTCTGCCCATCCTGCCGATCGACCGATTCGTCTTCTCCCTGCTCCTGACGTTGGCCGCTTTGTTCGGGGTCGGTGCATCACGTGCAATCGTCACGGTCGATCGATGGTGGAGTGCGGGTTTCGAGATGCTCCTGCTCGGTGTGATCGTCGCAGCTGCGGCGTATGGCAGCGGCTTTCTGGTGGCGGCTGTCATCGGCGGCACCAGCTAGAGGCTCCACGCCCTGGATATGCGCCCTGACGGCGAGTGGCAGATACTCTGGTTCTACTCGCTTTACCAATTGCGGCTGCGTAATCTGTCCGCCGATACGTACCGGCGTCCGCGGCGCAGCGGGCGGCGGCGGTGCGAGTTCGTCTGCGATCACGCGGTCGCGACGACGATAGCGGCAGTGACGACAGACGCCGCCACGAGGGTCCAGCCGAGCGCACGCAGATGCGTCGGTGACGGCGGTTGCGCTGCGATCGCTGCGGCGATCAGCAGACCCGGTGCTGCCGCAACCAGTACCGACGTGGCCAGTAGTCCGGCAGCAGCCGACAGCGCGAGGGTGGCCCCGCCACCGGCGGCTACGGACAGGGCCGCGCGCCGAGTGGCCATTGCCGCCTGACGATCGCCACCACCGCGCACTTGTAGAATCACGACTCGCACGGCCAACGTGCTCGCCACGAACAGCAGGGCAAACGGTATCGCCACCGCGACAGCCGTCGCGAGCGACGCGCCTGCCGACAACGAGACCGGTACTGCCGCGCCCGAAAACGCGAGAGCTGCCGCCACTTCGCCTGGCCACGTCTTCTCGCGACCACGAGCGGCCAGAATGGCCAACAGGAATGCGGGAGCGATCGGGACGAGCAGCGCCCAGCGCAGCGCCGTATCAATAGTGAGCCCTACTCCTGCGGCTGCGGCGATGCCGACAGCGAGGGTGCATCCAAGCCACCGAATTGCGCGCTGCCGTAAGTCGCGCTTCGCTCGTGCGCCGCGTGCGCCGATGAGAACGAACGCCGGTTCGTGCGCCAGGAAACCGGCCAACATCGCCGTCGCGATCAGGAGGCCCGTCGTCGACACGCCGGCCGCCAGGAAGGCCGTGATCAAGGGGACACTGATCTGCCCGTACGCGCCGTGTTCTTTCGGAAGCAGAGACGTTCCTGAACCTCGTCCATTCACACCGCTTGATGGAGCTCGTTCTTCGGGAGTCCGAATCGGTGAGCCCACTTCGCAGAGTGCACGTCGCACGCCAGCGGTGCGTTCGCTGCGCGGACGATCACGAGGGGCCAATCCCGAATACGAATCGCGGGTTGGCTGGCTGAAATCTCGCGTCAGTGGGAAACAGTTCGTGGCGGCCTTCACGCGCCATTGGAGGCCGTTGCGATGCTCTCCGCCGAATGCACCGTCAACACCGGGCATGGCGCCGCACGCACGACGGCTTCTGCGACGCTGCCGAGGACGACACGAGCAAGACCCGCGCGCCCGTGCGTGCCCATCACGATCAAGTCGATGCCGGCCGACTTCGCGTATCGCAGGATCTCCGTCGCTGGTTCGTCCGACCGTTCCACGATGGTGACCGATCCACGGCGGCGATCGGCGTCCGTCAGACGATCCTGGAGCCAGCGCGCGGCTGCTTCTTCGAGAGCACGGCGGTCGCTGACGGCGGCGCGCAGGAACGGATTCTCCGCGATATGCAGCAGGTGAAGCGCGGAGGCATATTGATGCGCCAGCTTCCGTCCGTACGCGAGCGCCGCCTCGGAAGGAGGGCTGAAATCCGTCGGCACCAGGATGCGCGCAAACATATGTCCAGCTCCGTGAGGAGCACACTCCGTGCCGACGGACGAGCACCACACACTTGACACTGTGGCGAATCGTGGCGTCAGACTATGGGCACCGCCATGGGTGATCGCGTTGCATCGTCTGTGTCGCCTCCGGGCATTGATGTCAACGCGCCCGCCGCCTCGCCAACTCGGCCGCTCGCGCTGGCCACGATCTCATTCACGCTGTCATTTGCCGCATGGGGGCTGGTTGGCGGTCTCGCGTCGGTCTTCACGACGCTCTATTCGCTGACTGCGTCTCAGACCGCCCTCCTCGTGGCTGTGCCAGTGCTGCTTGGCTCGCTCGCGCGTCTGCCGATGGGCATGCTCACGGACCGCTATGGCGGGCGGCTCGTGTTCACCGCGTTGCTCGCCTTCTCGTCGCTTGCGGCGTTCCTCGTTCCACTCACCACGAGTTTTGCCGCTCTCCTCGCGGCCGCGTTCCTGATCGGCATGGCCGGCTCGTCGTTCGCTGTTGGCGCCGCGTTCGTGTCGCGGTGGACGCCCGCGGCGCGGCAAGGCACGGCGCTGGGTGTCTACGGACTCGGCACGATGGGGCAGTCGCTCGCGGTGTTTGCCGGCCCGGTCGTGGCGTCGCGGTGGGGCTGGCAGACCGTCTTCTATGTGACGAGTGTTGTGCTCCTGGCATGGGCGGTCGTCTACCTCGTGCTGGCGCGCAATCCGGCAGGTGCCGCGCGACCGGCAACCGCAGCGGCGATGGTCTCCGTCTTACGGCGCTCGCCGACTGCGTGGCTGCTGGGCGCGTTCTACTTCCTGACGTTCGGCGGCTTCGTCGCTTTCTCGATTTACCTCCCGACGCTGTTGCGGGCGCAGTTCGGGCTGGAACCCGCCGACGCCGGGTTTCGCGCGGCCGGGTTCGTCGTCCTCGCGACGTTGATGCGACCGCTCGGGGGATGGCTGGCGGATCGGATCGGCGGCGCCCAGGTGCTGTCGTGGGTGTTCGGCGGCGTGTCGCTCTTCTCTCTGCTGCTGATGTGGCCATCGATGGTGCCCTTCACGGTGGGGGCGCTCGCCTGCGCCATGTTGTTGGGCCTGGGGAACGGGGCCGTGTTCAAGCTCGTACCCGAACACTTCCCCAGGGACACGGGCACGGTCACCGGACTCGTCGGTGCGCTGGGCGGCCTTGGCGGGTTCTTCCCGCCGCTGCTGCTCGGCGTGTTTCGCGATCAGATCGGCGCGATCTGGCCCGGCTTCGTGTTGCTGTCGGTCACGGCGCTTTCTCTTCGGGTCGCCAACCAGCGCGTCTTCCATCCGGCCGACGTGGAGTGGACGCACTCGTTGCCGGCCGGGGCACGGCAGGCCCTCGAGCGGGTTCGCGCCGGCGCGTGGGCGACACTCGTCACTGCGGGCCTGGCCGCCATGATCGTGGTGGGCTCGCGCAACCTGCAGCATTTCGACGCGGCCCTGGTTGGCTACACCTTCGCGACACTGTTCGCCGCGTTCGGGATCGCCTACCGCTACGCCATGTGGCTGCATCGGCCGCCGACGCGGATGTACTGGCGGCGCGGGTGGCAGGCGTTCTTCTCGCGCCGCAGTCTCGCGTCGAATTCGATCGGTCTCCTTCGTCGCACGCTGATCGAATTCGCCGCCAATGCGTACATCTTCCGGCGCGGGCGGCTGCGCGGACTCGCGCACTGGCTGATCATGTGGGGATGCATCCTCGCCGCCGCGATTACGTTCCCATTGGTGTGGGGCTGGGTTCACTTCGAAACCGTTCCCGGCGACCTCGACACCTATCGCACGTTCGTGTTCGGACTGCCCGTGCAGGACTTCCCGCTGGAGTCGGCCGTCGCGTTCGTGATCTTCCACGGCCTCGTGTGGTCATCGTTCCTGGTGATTGCCGGTGTGATGCTGGCGTTCAGGCGGCGGATGATCGATCACGGCGCCGTCGCCGTGCAGCAGTTCGGGCAGGACATCCTGCCGCTGCTGCTGCTGTTCGCCATCAGCGTCACCGGCCTGATGCTCACGGCCAGCTACACCTGGATGCGCGGCTACGCTTACGAGTTCCTCGCCGTTCTCCATGCCGCAACGGTGATCGTCACGCTCCTGTGGCTGCCGTTCGGTAAGTTGTTTCATGTGTTCCAGCGGCCCGCGCAGCTCGGCGTGGGATTCTACAAAGACGCCGGAAGCAAGGAATCGCAGGCGGTGTGCCGCCGATGCGGTCAGCCGTTTGCGTCGATGCCGATGGTGCGCGACCTCATCATCGTCGAGCGCGAGCTCGGTTTTTCTTACGAGCTCCCGGGCGGCGGGCATTATCAGGAGATTTGTGCCAGGTGTCGTCGTGCGCTCTTCGGGCTGGCGCAAGGCCGCCTGTGGCGGGAGCATCTCAACGAGCGGGATACGCGAGAGGCAGGGTAGTCGAACGTGGCGGAGATCCCCGTTGACCCTCTGGGCATCATCGAGCGCTTTGGACCGCACCTGTCGTCGATGACGGGCGTGCGGCTCTCGACGAGCGTCGAACCCGAGCGGCTCGTCAAGACGCATTGCTGTTTCTGCGGCCAGCAGTGCGGCATTCAGCTCAAGGTGCGCGACAACCAGGTGATCGGCTTCGAGCCGTGGGAAGACTTTCCGTTCAATCGCGGCATGCTGTGCCCGAAAGGGGTGAAACGGTACCTGCAGGGCTCGCATCCCGATCGGTTGACGACCGCGTTGCAACGCGATCCATCGTCTCCGCACGGCTTCAGCGCGATGCCGTACGCGGACGCGATCGGACGCGTCGCGTCGGAGATCGCGCGGATTCAGCAGGCGTATGGCGCGGGCGCGGTCGGCGTCCTCGGCGGCGCCAGCCTGACAACGGAGAAGACGTACCTGCTGGGCAAGTTCGCGCGCGTGTGCCTGAAGACGCCGTTCATCGACTACAACGGTCGCCTGTGCATGGTGAGCGCCGGGGCCGCGAACAAGAAGGCGTTCGGCATCGATCGCACGACGAATCCCTGGTCCGACATGGTCGGCACCGAGGTGATCTGGGTGGCCGGCTCGAACGTCGCGGAGTGCTCGCCGATTACGACGAACTACATCTGGCAGGCGCGTGAGCAGGGCGCGAAGATCATCGTGCAGGATCCGCGCATCACGCCGGTCGCGCGCACCTGCGACCTCTATCTGCCGGTGAAGCCCGGGCGCGACGCCGCCCTGTTCGCCGGCGTGCTGCAGATCATGATCGAGCGCGACTGGCTCGATCACGCCTTCATCGCGGAGCACACCGTCGGCTTCGAGCAGGTCGCCGAGTACTGCCGCGAGTGGACGTTGCCGCGAACCGCGGACGTGACGGGCGTGCCGCAGCGGGCGCTGTTGCAGGCGGCCGAATGGTGGGGAACCGCGAAGACCAGCTTTCTGTTCCACGCCCGCGGGATCGAGCATCACTCCAACGGCGTGCAGAACTCGCTCGGCACGATCAACCTCGTGCTCGCGTCAGGCCGCATCGGCAAGCCCAAGTGCGGCTATGGCACCATCGTCGGTCAGGCCAACGGACAAGGCGGGCGCGAGCATGGTCAGAAGTGCGACCAGCTCCCGGGCTGGCGCGACATCAGCAACCCGGAGCATCGCCGATACATCGCCGGCGTGTGGGGGATTGACGAGCAGGAGCTGCCTGGACCGGGGGTCGATGCCTACGAGCTGTTCCGCAAGATCGATCGGGGCGAGATCAAGGCGCTCCTGTCCATTTGCTTCAATCCGAAGGTGTCGTTGCCGGACAACGCCTTCGTCACGCGCTGCCTCGAGAAGCTCGAGTTCTATACGGCGATCGACTTCTTCCTCAACGATACCGCCTGGCACGCCGATGTCGTTCTTCCGGGCAGCCTGCATGAAGAAGACGAGGGCACCGTGACGCAGGTCGAGGGGCGCATCATCAAGATCAACAAAGCCGTGGCGTGCCCGGGAGACGCTCGTGAAGACTGGCGTATCATCCAGGACATCGCCAGCGCCCTCGGTCGTCCGCGCGGGTTCACGTTCGAGCACCCACGCGAGATCTTCGACGAGCTGCGGGTGGCCAGCAAGGGTGGAGTCGCCGACTACTCCGGCGTGACCTACGAGAAGGTCACGCAGCAGCTGGGTGTGTTCTGGCCCTGCTACAGCGAAGACCCGCGGACCGGCGCGCCAATCGACGACCATGCCGGGACACCGCGATTGTTCGAGCCCGGCAGCTACAACCCGGTCGCGAAAGGCGCCGGCCCCTTCTACTTTCCCGACGGTCGCGCGCGGTTCAACGTCGCCGAGCACCGCCTTCCTATTGACGATGCGAATGAAGAGTTCCCGATCTATCTGACGACGGGTCGCGTCGTGAGCCAGTTCCTGTCGGGTACGCAGACGCGCCGCATCGGACCGCTGGTGCGTCAGTACGCCGAGCCGCGCATCGAGATGCACCCGCGACTTGCCGCGAAGCTGGGCATCGCTGATGGTGAGTGGGCAACGGCGGAGACACGTCGTGGATCCATGACGCTGCGCGCGCAGGTGGTGACGACGATCCGGCCGGACACCATCTTCATTCCGTACCACTGGGCGGGCCGCAAGAGCGCGAACCAGCTCACCGTTGCCGCACAGGATCCCATCAGCAAGATCCCCCAGTACAAGGTGTGCGGATGCCGTGTCCGGCGCGCCACCGCGCCACCGGAGTACGCGGCCGTGCTCGAGCCTCAGCAATAGACGCAACATGGCGAAACCGGACTATCTCCAGTTCTTCATCGACCCCAACCGCTGCATCGGCTGCCAGGCGTGTGTGCAGGCCTGCTCGGAGTGCGATACGCACCGGGGCGAGTCGATGATTCACCTCGAGTACATCGATCGACCGGAGAGCGTGCAGACAGTCCCGGTCGTGTGCATGCACTGCGAGCAGCCGACCTGCGCCGAAGTCTGTCCTGCCGATGCCATCAAGCGGACCGGCGATGGCGTCGTGCAATCCGCGCGCAAGCCGCGCTGCATCGCCTGCGGCAACTGCGTCGTCGCGTGCCCGTTCGGCGTGCCGGAGCTCTACGAAGATCGCAAGATCATGATGAAGTGCGACATGTGCTACGACCGCACCAGCGTCGGCAAGAAGCCGATGTGCGCCACGGTGTGCCCGAGCCAGGCGCTGTTTTTCGGCACGCGTGAACAAATCGAACAGCTCCGGCCGCTCTCGACGCCGGTGAACACGTTCCGGTTCGGGAACCAGACGATCACAACGCAGGTGCACGTAATGGTGCCGCGCTCGCTCGTGAGCCGCACCCCTCACATCGACGTCGTGGCCGCGATGGACGAGCGGCCACTGAGCCGCGCGGTGTCTCTGAAGGTCGTTTCGATGAGCGACGCGCCCGAGCAGCGGCAAGCTGCTGACGGCGATCCGTTTGCCGAGGTCGAGGTCTGACGATGGCGGATATCAGGCGCGATCCGCGATCGGTCGTCGATCCGGCCATCAATTCGCCCGCGCGTGAAGGGCTGACCGGGACGGCACCTGCCAGCTTGTATGCACCATCGGCCGAGCGGGAACAGATCACGATTCCGCCGGACGGCGCGCCGCTCGAGGCGCAGCCCGCGTGGCGGCAGGACTTTCCGATCGACTGGCCCCAGGACCTGTACGTCGAGCGCCGGGACTTCATGAAGTTCATGGTGCTCACGAGCGCGGCCTTCACGGCCGGCCAGTGCTGGATCGCCGCGCAGAACTGGTATCGCAGGCGCAACGGACAACTGGCCATGCAGCGCATCATCTCGGTCGACGAGATGGCGGTCGGCTCGGCGGTCGGTTTCACCTACCCCGACGAGCACGAGCCGTGTCTGCTGGTGAGACTCAGCCCCCGTGAGTTCGTCGCCTTCAATCAGAAGTGCACCCACTTGTCCTGTGCGGTGGTGCCGCGCCCGGCCGAGGGGAGTTTCTACTGCCCGTGTCACGAAGGTCGCTTCGATCTCCGGACCGGTGAGCCGACCGCGGGGCCTCCGAGACGTCCGTTGACGAGGGTAGTGCTGGACATCAGGGGCCGGGACATCTACGCCGTCGGCATCGAGGAACGGGTATGAAAGCGTCGGCGAAGCGGCCGTTCAGCCGCGATCAGCGGCTGACCATCATCAACGGCAGGCTGGTGTTCGTGCTGACCGTCGTCGTCCTCCAGCTCTGGCTGCTGACCGCGACGATGAACGCGTGGCTCGGCGGTGATGATTCGATCGTGTGGCCGGGTGCGATCGTGAGCGCTGCCGGCCTGGCGTTGAACGTCGGGCTCCTCGTCTACCTGCGCCGGATGGAGCGCACTCGCAGCGGAGGTGTGTAGCGATCGGGGGAGACGACCTATGATGCGCGCCACGGTTTCCTCTGCCTCGGCCGGAAGGCAGGCATCATTCGTAGGTGCTCGAGTCCGCTCTCGGAAATCTGCCCCAGGTGCCGTACGCGAAAGTAGCCACCGCAGTTCCCCAGCATGACCACGCCACGAGCACTGCGAGCGGCTGTGTCAGCAGGGCGAAGCCGGCATACGCGAAGACGATCGCGGTGAGCACGAGCATCGTGCGCAGTGCCGCTTCGAGACGGAGAGATGGCCCCGGTATGTGCGCGGCGATCGCAGACAGGCGCGATGGGCTCGCGGCCGCCGTGAATCTGACCGGCACTGAAATCGCACCTGCGGCCGCGGTTTCGTGACCCTGCCAGTGCGGGCACATCTCGCACTCTGCCTCGTTGATTGCGCGTCGATTGCCGTCTCGAACGCAGACCCACAGGCTTTCCGGTTGCAACGATTCCACGACTCCGGTCAGCCGATGCCCCGGCTGACTCCACTTGCAGTCCCACACCGTTTGCAACGTCATCACAACTGTGGAATTCATATGCCCTCCTGGAGTCGGAACGAAATCGAGCGCGTGAGTCGTGATGAAGCCACGGTGCAAGCTCACGGCCAGGAACGAACGACCCCATTTCCGCGATTCGCGTCGGTGCCAGCGTAAGTCGGTGAGGACTATTTCGCGCGTTGTGGGAATAAGGGCGCCGCTGCCGCCCGAACAGACTTCGACACGTCAGCGCTGCGGCGGACCGTGCTCACATTTGTGAGGCACGCACCTTGCTCGACTTGATGTGTGGTCAATTGCTACAAGCGGTTCGCCGACGAGACGTCCTTCGACACCATCGTCGTGGGCTCGGGCATCGGGGGCTTGGCCGTCGCTGCCTTGCTCGCCAAGGCAGGCGGCCAGCGGGTCCTGGTGCTCGAGCGTCACTACACGGCCGGTGGGTTGACTCACGCCTTCCGTCGACCAGGCTTTGAGTGGGACGTCGGCGTGCACTACGTCGGCCAGGTACATGAGCCCGCTTCGCCGGCGCGCGCCTGGTTCGATTACCTCACCGAGGGGCGGCTCG